>DASUPX010000037.1:0-9770 GCA_036280905.1 Rubrobacter sp.
GAGCTCGTAGTCTACGCCGGGTTGCAGCACGAAGGGGGCCTCCGAGGGGCTGGAGATGTCGCTCTTGAGCACACCCTCCGAGACGAGGTCCCTGGTGTCGAGACTGTTGGCGGAGAAAGTTAGTGAGGAGAAACCGGTGCGGGCCACGACGGTATTCTCTGCGTTGCGCAGCTCCAGGTTCATAACGGCGCTGGCGTTGGTGTTGCCGTTCGCCTGAATACCGGCGCGCCCGCTGGCGAACAGGAGGGACTGCCTGTCGACCGAGATGGGCAGCGTGTCCGTGAAGGGGGCGGAACTGCTGACGGTGCAGATGCTGGAGCCGCCACGATAAGACGAGTCGCCGGTACCGCCGAGCTGGGCCGCCTGGAAGCCGTCTAGCTTGTCTGCGTTCAGGTTGGTCGCCTTTCCGGCACTAGCGTTGACCTTGAGCGGCGGCTTGCCGGAGGCCACGTTCAGGCCGAGGGCTGTCGCGCCGGAGGCCCCGCTCTGGTTCACCAGCTGCAAGGCGGGTCCCGCTACAGTGGCGGTCAGCGTGCTCACAGCCCCCGCCGAGTTCGCCTTGCCGAGAATGAAGTTGCCCCCTGTCGCCCCGAACCCCGCGCTCGCCACCCCTACCACCAGCGCCAGCATGATCGCCAGCCCGACGACGGTGGAGGTGGCCCTCGCCATCCACAAGAGCTTTCCTAATATGCCCCTGATCATCGCCCGCTCCTTTCGTGGAGGGGCGGGCGCATCTTCCGCCCCTGCTTCTGGTGGCAGCATTATCATGAACGAGGGCGCACATCGGCGTATCCCCCAAATGAGCTATCTTCGCCGCCACCGGTTCGCGCGAAACCCACCAGGATCCAATCCACCCACCATTCCTGAAACCTGAAGCCTGAAACATGAAGCCTTTTTCCTGGCTTGACCCACACCATTCTCCCTGATAGCATCTGGTATAGACCAAATGGTATAGACCAGAAGGAGGTCATGATGATGGAAGCACTACTGGGTGTTGCGGTACTAGCGTGGGCGGTTCTCGTGCTATTGACGACGGGTGATGAGGCCGTGTGAGTGGCGGGGTAGTCGAGGGGGTACCCGCTTACAGGCGGGTTGGGGAGGAGATCTCTGCCCGCATAAAGTCTGGTGAGCTGGCGCCTGGAAGCAGGATCCCCTCCGAGCGCGAGCTAGCGGCCGAGAAGGGCATCTCCAGGATGACGGCCAGGGCGGCCGTAGGCCTGCTCACGCGGCGCGGGCTCGTGGAGAGGCGGGAGAGGTCCGGGGTCTTCGTGGCTCGGCCCAAGATAGAGCAGTCCCTCGACACGGTTGCGGGGCTCTCGGATCAGCTCGGGGCGCGCGGCGTGGTTCCCGGGGCGGAGGTGCTCGAGGCCCGCACCGTTCCCGTGGGGGAGTCGGGCGACACAGAAGTAGGTTCGAGGCTAGGGCTCTCTGATGAGGACGCGGTTCACCTGGTCATGCGCGTGCGCACCGGGGACGGCGAGCCGCTCGTGCTCGAAGAGACCTACCTGCCGGAGGGGCTCTGGCCGGGGTTGCTCGACCACGACCTGAGCGGGAGCCTGTACGCCCTGGCGAGGAAGATCTACGGTTTCTCCGTGGCGGACGCCAGGCAGGAGTTGGAGCCAATGCCGCTCGACCCGGAGGCCGCGGCCATGCTCGGGGTATGCGCCGATCTGCCGGCGCTGAGGGTCACCCGGACCGCGTGGGACACGGAGGGCCGGGCCATAGAGTTCGCCAGGGACCTGCACCGCGGAGACCGCATAACCTTCGTCTCCGAGACCCACGACGATTAGAGTGGCTCTGCAGAAAGTAAGGCTACAGGTTTCAGGCATCAGGCTTCAGGAAGATCACCTGTTGCCTGTTGCCTGTTGCCTGTTGCCTCCACAATGACCCTGTTTGCGCTTGGGATCGTGCTTGTGGCTGCGGTTTTTCATGCCACGTGGAATTTGCTGGCCAAGCGGGTGGGGGATGGGGGGGCTGTCTTCGTCTGGCTGTTCGGCGTCTGCTCGGTGGTTATCTACGCGCCGCTTGCGGTTGTCGTGGTGCTCGTGGTCGGGCCTCATCTGGGGCCCGTGCAGTACCTGTTCATGGCCGGGAGCGGCATCTTGCACCTCGGGTACTTCGTGCTGTTGCAGCGGGGGTATGCTGTGGGGGATCTATCGCTAGTCTATCCACTGGCGCGTGGCACGGGGCCGTTGCTGGCGACCGCGGCGGCCATCGTGCTCTTTGGCGAGCGGCCCTCCTTGCTCGTTATCTTCGGCATAGCGCTCATCACGACCGGCGTCTTCGTGCTGACCAGCGAGGGGGGGAGCCTTCGGTTCAGCGTTGGGAGCGGCGTCTTCTACGGGCTAATGACCGGCGTCTTCATCGCGGCCTATACCATATGGGACAAACAGGCGGTCAGCGCGCTCCTGATCCCACCCCTGCTACAGAGCTGGGCCACCACCATCGTCACCACGCTCCTCCTGACCCCGGTCGCGATGGCCAACAGGAAGAAGGTCCTGGCCATCTGGCGCGACTTCAAGCTCGAGACCATCGGGGTTGGCATCCTGAGCCCGCTCTCCTACATTCTCGTCCTGACCGCGCTCGTCTTCACGCCCGTAAGCTACGTCGCGCCGGCGCGGGAGATCTCCATCCTGATCGGGGCCGCCATGGGCTCCCGACTCCTCTCAGAAGGAGACTCCTCCCGAAGACTCATAGCCGCCGCAGCGATGGTAGCCGGCATCGTAGCGTTAGCACTTGGATAGGAAGGCATCAGGCTACAGGTTGTGGGACCCTATACTCAGTCTGATCATCCCACCCATCACTCCTGCGTTACCCACACCCATCACTCCCGCGTTACCCACACCCATCATTCCCGCGAAAGCGGGAATCCGCGGCTAGCCCGAGAGATTGTCTCTTCACGCCCCGGTGTCGCTGTACTCCAGCGCAGGCATCAGGCTTCAGGAAAATTACCTGAAGCCTGATGCCTTGAATAGCTGATAGCTGACAGCTAACCTCCACGCGGTCCGAACCAGGTGGTTAGTGCCCCGGCGAGTCCCTGGTCTGTGCCTTCTTCCCCCACCCAGGCGACGTATCCGTCGGGCCGGATCAGGACGGCGGTGGGGGCGGGGACGGTGCCGAGCACGGGTAGCTCCCAATCGCCGGTGTATTCGGCTTCGACCAGCTGTACCCGGTCCTTCCACGGGGTGATGTCCAGGCCGCCTGGCTCGCCGAGGTCGAGTAGTACTGGCCTGGCGTCGTGCAGCAGGGTGAATACCCGAAGCGGGCCTTCGGCGGTGACGAGGTCCAGGTCGGGCATGCGGCGTCCCAGCAGGGGGTGACCTTCGCCAAGGTCGTAGTGGATGCCAAGACCGGACATCATCGCGGCGTATCGTTTGCGGGGCTCTTCCATGCCGAGTAGCTCGGACACGACCTCGCCCACGGCCTCTATGCGGGATTCCTGGCGGCGGAGCGCGACCTGCGCCATGGTGTTTCGGAGCACGCGTGCGGCGACCGGGTGGCGTTCGGCGTGGTAGGTGTCGAGCAGGCTCTCCGGCGAGGTCTCGTTGACCACCTGGGCCAGCTTCCAGCCAAGGTTCACCGCGTCCTGCACGCCGGTGTTGAGGCCCTGTCCCCCATCAGGGGCGTGCACGTGCGCGGCGTCGCCGGCGAGCAGGACTCGTCCGTTGCGGTAGGCTGCGGCCTGCCTGGTCGTGTCGCTGAAGCGGGAGATCCAGGTCAGGCTGTGGGCCCCGAAATCTGTCCCGTACACGGTGATGAGCGCCTGGCTTAGGTCGTCGAGGGTGGGTTCGCCGGTTGGAGGAGGCTGTCTCTCGGTCACCATAACCTGCACCGGACCCTCTTTCGCGAAAACCACCTCACCGTCCAGGATCTCGTACTCCGACCTGCCGAGTGCGTGCCTGCCGAGCTCATCGTGGCGGAGGCCCAGCTCCGGCTCCTCGACCATCTGGACCTCGCCGATCAGGCTGCTCGTGGTCGGGTCCCAGCCCGGGAACTCGATGCCGGCCATCTTGCGGATGCGGCTGCGTCCCCCGTCGCACCCGACGAGGTATTCCGCCCGCAACGACCGGCCATCGGAGAGCTCGACGTCGACGCCGGTGTCGTCCTGGGCGAAGCCGGTAACCTCACATCCGCGATACATCTCAACCCCGAGCTCCTCTACCCAGCCGGCCAGGATACGCTCGATGTGGTTCTGCCAGAGCCCGAGCCCGTAGGGGTGCCTGGTCGGAAAGTCGCTGATGTCCAGGGGGGTGCTGGCGAACCCCGCGACCTGGGCCTTCTGCCCCTCGGCGAGGAACCGGTCGGCGATCCCCCGCTGGTCGAGGACCTCGATGGTGCGCGCGTGCAGGCCGCCCGCGCGCGAGCCGACGAGCTCCTGGCTCGCGCGGCGCTCGACGATGGCGACGTCGACCCCGGCCAGCGCCAGCTCGCCAGCCAGCATCATCCCCGTCGGGCCTCCCCCGGCTACCACCACGGCATGCCCACTCATAGCCACCCCCCGTCCGAAGTCATGCCCATCTCCCCGCAATCAAGCAGCCCGCACCCAGACAGCAACACACGCATCTAGCTACTCCAATCTCCGTAGCTCCCGGCTTCGGCCGGCATTATCCGCCATCCCCCCGGTCTTGCGGCAAGCCCCCCAGTGCGCTATATAATAAAGATGGAGGGAAACGGTCATACGACCACCATGCTTCCTCTTCACCCCCCAACGCCAGAAGCCATCAGCCAAAAAAGCTGACAGCTGATAGCTATTAGCTAGAAGCTCTCAAATACCGGGAATCTCGACACCGTGATCGCCGTCCGCCCTCTGGGGCAGACCGTCGGCGATCGTGTAGTAGTCACCCGCGTCCTCGACGAACACGTGGGCCGCCGTGGCGAGCCCTGTGGGCAGGTCCAACGTGCCAGCACCGATCGAGACGCGCCCGCCCGAATCAGGTTCCCAGAAGAGGTTGGATCCACAAACCCCGCAGAACCCCCGCCGGGCGCTCTCCGACGACCTATACCAGCGCAGCCCCTCCTCCTCCGTCAGGACCAGATCCCCCGAGCGCGTAGCCGTGAAGGCCCCGAAATGACCACTGGTGCGGCGGCACTGCGAGCAGTGGCAGGCGACCACGTCACGTAGCGGCCCCCGCACCTCGTACCGGACAGCACCGCAAAGGCACCCACCCGTAGCCCTAACCGATGTCCCGGTCCCCGCCCGAGTCTCCATACCCTCTCCTCTACAGATGTTCGCCTACGGCAAAGAGCATGCCACCCCGGGAACCCTCCGGCCAGTCGAGGCAGAAAACAGGAATGCTACATGCCCAGAGACCCCCTGTAGGGGCGCTTCGCGAAGCGCCCACCCGCCACCAGGATCGCGACGCAAGAGTAGCAAGTCGCAAGAGCAGATCTGGCGAAAAGATGCCAGGAAGGCAACAGACAGCAGACTACAGGTCGTGTGACCCTCTACCTGCTCCGACCAACCCACACCGTCATTCCCGCTAAAGCGGGAATCCGCGGCTAGCCCGAGAGGTTGGATCTTCACGCCAGGTATTGCCGTAACCAGGCATAGGCATCAGGCAATATTCCTGAAGCCTGAAACCTAAAGCCTGTAGCCTTTTCACATCAGTTTCTCCAGCCCGGCGGCGGTTAGCAGGTACTCGCGAGCGACCGTCGCCGGGTCCGCCTTTACCAGGTCTACCAGGGCGGACCCGGCTGTCTTGGAGGTCAACGGTTCCCCCAGTTGCTCGAGGAATACTCTCTCGGGCTGGCCGCTCCGGGCCGCGTACGCCCTGACCCCCCGCCTTCCCACGTCTCCGTGAGGGGTCATGCTGGGCATCACCGACGTGACGGTGATGCCCAGCCCGGCCCGGCTCGACTCGTCTTGAGCGTAGGCCGCGATGAACCGCTGGGTGGCCTTGGCTCCGGCGTATCCACCGCTGGCCGGAGATCCGTTGATGGCGGCCCCGCTGCTCACCACCACCACCCTGCTGCCGGGTGGCAACGGCTGCAGCAGCACCTCGCGCAGCCAGGTAAACGCGATCCTGACGTCGGCGTGCCAGTTGGCCGAGAACGTCTCCCATGTCTGGTGCTGGAGCGGGCGCATCACAGGGTTGGCGCCGGCGACGAGGACGAGGACCTCCGGCTCGTACCGGTCCAGCAGGCTCCACGCCTCTGTCGCGTCGGTCGCATCCGCGACCTCGGTGCGGATGTTCGCGCTGGTAGAGGCCAGCTCGGCGAGGGCCGGTGCGGACCGGGCGATCGCCACGACCGGAGCGCCGGCTTCGGCGAACTCGCGAGCGATCCCGCGCCCCAGTCCCCGGCTCGCACCAACGACGACCGTGTTCCTACCCGACAGATCGCTCATGATCTTCCTTTCCCTACGTGGTTTACCGGTCTCTCCTGTGCGGGGTCTTCCGCGTGAGCAGCAGGACGGGGATCGTGCGGCTGGTCTCGTTCTGGGTATCCGCCACGGCAGGTACCTCCTCGACAACCCCGGCCCACGCCCGTTCCCGCTCTTCGCCTTCGAGCTCCCTCACTTCGACCACGAAAGCCTCGGCGCCGAACTCGACGCCGACCTCCGGGTGGGCCTTCACGTTGTAGTACCAGTCGGGGTTGTCCCGTGCGCCGCCGTTTGAGGCGATGATCACGAGTCGGTCGTCCGAACGCGCAAAGCAGCCGACGGGGGTCACGCTCTCGACGCCCGTCCTGGCGCCCACGTGGTGGATCAGGATCAGCGGATAACCCTCGAACGGGCCACCAACCCGTCCCCCGTTGGCACGAAACTCCTCGATCACGCCGGCGTTGAAATCACCCAACACCTACCTCCCGATCAATCGTGGTCCTCAACAACATAGACACCGCAAAGCACAAGAAATGGGCGCCCCCAACCGCCCGATCCGACCCGCGGGCGGTGTCTATACTGAAAACCTGAGAGCTGAAAGCTAAAGAGGAAGTGAGGGTGGCGACGGCCGACCTGATCAGCAGGGCGCGGGGCGGGGATGACGCCGCTTTCCGCGAGCTGACCGAGCCGCATCGGCGGGAACTGCTGGTGCACTGCTACCGGATGCTCGGATCGTTCCAGGACGCTGAGGACGCCCTGCAGGACACGCTGCTCTCCGCCTGGCGGGGCCTTGGGGGGTTCGAGGGACGCGCCTCGATCCGCACCTGGCTGTACCGAATCGCGACCAACCGGTGCCTCAACGCACTCCGCTCGGCACGTCGGCGCCCGGCCAGGGAGTGGGATAACCCCGGGGTCGAACCGCCCGAGCCGACCCGTCTCGGCGAGGTCGTCTGGCTCGAGCCCTACCCCGACGCACTTCTGCGGGGCGTGGCCGATGCGCCGCCCGGCCCGGAGGACCGCTACGAACAGACCGAAGCCATCTCCCTGGCTTTCGTGACCGCCCTGCAAATCCTGCCCGCCCGCCAGCGGGCCGTGCTCATCTTGCGCGAGGTGCTCGGTTACCGCGCCAGCGAGGTGGCCGGCATGCTCGACTCGACCGTCGATGCGGTCAACAGCGCCCTCAAACGGGCCCGCGCCGGCCTGCACCGCCGCCTGCCGCCCTCAGGCGAACCTTCCCCCACCCCCCACTCACCCGCCGAGCGGGCGCTCGCGGCAAGGTTTGCCGCCGCCTACGAGGCCGGCGATGTCGACGCCCTGATCGCCCTGCTCACCGCCGACGTCCGCGTGGCCATGCCCCCGATCCCTTTCGAATACCACGGCCGGGATGCCGTGGCCCGCTTCTTCGCCGCCGTCATCGACCGGGGCCGGCCGTGCAACCTCGTGCCGACGCGGGCGAACGGCCAACCGGCGTTCGGCGTCTACGCCCCGACCCCCGCCGGCGACCCTGGGCACGGGACCGGCCTCTACGTCCTGACCTTCGCCGGCGAGCGCATCCGCGGCATCACCCGCTTCGACCCCGACTTGCTCCCCCGGTTCGGCCTGCCACGAACGCTTCCCACCCCGGATCGCAGAGACCTCGACCCTCCCCAGGGATAGCCTCCAGCCGTCAGCGATCAGCGGTCAGCAAGAGAAGAAAAGCCAGAAGCTGATGGCTGAAAGCTGATCTCGTCCGGGGTCCTTCCTCGCGCCCGTACGCTTCCCACACTCCGCACACTGTGTGGGTTGCGTGCGTGGTGGGCCGCCTTTTCGGAAGGCAAAGTAGGGGCACGCAAAGACACGAGGTAGCACCGGGAAAGGAGGTAAATCATGGGAACGGAAGGCCGCACAGACGTCAACGTCGGGCCCGGAGAGGGCCGGGCCGTGCGGATGCCGGGGCAACAGATCTACACCCGCAAGGTGGGAGGCGGGCAGACCGGCGGGGCCTTCTCCCTCTTCGAGGTCGAGGTCGGACCCGGGGGCGGCGACGGACCCCACGTACAGCACCGCGAGGACGAGTGCTTCTACGTCCTGGAGGGTCGCTTCGAGTTCGCCGTCGAGGGAGCCGGGATCGAGGCCCTCCCCGGCACGCTCGTCTACGCGAGCAGGGGCGAGCTGCACTCTTTCGAGAACGTCGGCGAGGCGGTAGGCAGGCTACTGGTCCTCCACACACCGGGCGGCCCGCACGAGCGCTTCGTAAGCGAAGTCGGAGGGCCCGCAGCCAAGGGGAGCGCCCCGCGGGAGCAGGAGGCGTCGGAGGCGGGAAGGCTTCTCCGGTCTGCGGCGGAATACGGCATAGAGCTGATGACTCCTCCCTAGCCAGGGAGACCGGCCACGATGCCCAGGAAAACGCGACGAACTGTACCGCAAACAGAGAAAGGAACCGAAGAGATGAAAAGGATAGCGACCATTGCTACAGCGTCCATGTTGATGGTGAGCCTCACGACGGGGGCGGCCTTCGCCTCGACCATCGTGGGCAATCCCTGGTCCGACACGCTAAAGGGCACGTCCGGGAGCGACACCATCTCCGGCAAGGGCGAAGGTGACACCCTGATCGGCAGGGGCGGCGACGACTCTCTCTACGGCAACAAGGGCAACGACGGCCTCTACGGTGGCCCCGGCGACGATGAGATCCACGGCGGCCCCGGCGACGACCGCGCCGAGGAGCGCTCCGTCCACGGTGGAGAGGGCGCCGACACCCTCTACGGCAACGCGGGCGGGGACGCCCTCTACGCGGGGCCCGGAAACGACACCATCCATTCCGTCGGCGACAATGCTGGCGACCTGGTGGACTGCGGGTCCGGCACCGACACCGTCTGGAGGGGCGACGACCTGAAGCTCGACCGCTTCGTCGACTGCGAGAGGTTCGTCGGGTAAGGCCCGCGCCCGGTAGGAAAGCGGTAAGAACGGGGTCTCTCCAATCGGGGAGACCCCGTACGCTGTTTCGGTCTCTTGCGCTTCTGGTATCCTTGAATTTGTGGAGGAGGCACCAGGCAAGGAAACCGCTGTAGGCCGCGGCGAGTTCGGCACACGACTGCGTAGAATGCGAGAAGTGTTCGGGCTTACGCAGGAGGAGCTGGCGAGCCGGTCTGGGCTCTCCCCGAACGCGGTCAGCGCCCTCGAGCGCGGCCAGAGGCGACGCCCGTACCCTCACACCGTGAGGGCTCTGGCCGACGCCCTGGAACTGTCCGAGGAAGAGCGCGCCTCGCTGCTGGCAGCCGTTCCCAGACGGGAGGAGCCCGCCCCCTCCGGCTCCCCGGATGCCATTCCTCCGGCCCCCAGGCTCCCCCGGCCCGTCACCCCGCTCGTGGGGCGCGAGCGCGAGGTCGGGCAGGTGGTAGCCCTGATCTCACGCCCCGGGACGCGGCTGCTCACGTTGACCGGGGTAGGCGGCGTGGGCAAGACCCGCCTT
>DASUPX010000038.1:0-2409 GCA_036280905.1 Rubrobacter sp.
CGGGAATTCCCCTAGGGGAGATGCTCGAACGGGTGAGGCAACTGCCCCTGCGCAGGGGTAGATTGCCATATGCGCCAACAGGGCGTAAGCGAGAAAGGAGAGGCGATGGGCTACACCCAACCGCATCCCTCACCCTCGACCATGTCAGGTACCTGGTGGGCGATGGTCCTGAGGGGGATAGTCGCCGTACTATTCGGTTCGGCGGCGCTCCTCTGGCCGGAGTTGACCCTGTTCGTGCTCCTCGTCTGCTTCGGAGTCTACGCCTTGATAGACGGCCTGCTGGCCATCGTCGCGGGGATCAGGGCCTCCGAAGGGCGCAGGTGGCTGCTTCTCGCAGAGGGTGCTATCGGATGCCTGGCGGGTCTTGTCGTCCTGGTCTGGCCGGGTGAGACGGCGCTGGTGCTGGTGTACGCGATCTCGGCGTGGGCGATCTTCACGGGGCTGCTGAAGGTGATCATGGCCGTCTCGTTCAGGCGGCAGATGGAGGACGTGTGGCTTATGGGCCTCGGGGGCGCTCTCTCCGTGCTCTTCGGGATCATCCTGGGCTTCCTTCCCGGTGCGGGCCTCGTCACCCTGGTGTGGCTCATCGGTATCTACGCGCTCATCCTCGGCCTCGCGCTGGTCGTGCCTGGTCTACTCGACCGAGGTCATCCCGAGGCGAGCGCAAGCATGGTCAAGTAAAGGAGGGGCATCCGAACCCACACGCGCAAGGAACTCACGTGAACCTAGGGCGAGAGGAGAAGTAGATGGGCGAAGGGTACGGGACACTCAGGCTGTGGTCGACGGTGCTGATGTTTGTCGGGGTGCTTGGCGTCATTTTCGTCGTGATCGGGACGATCTTCGCCGTCTTTGCGGCGACTACGTTCTGGCAGGGAGTTGCTTTCCTCTTGATCGGTGGTCCGCTGGCGATCCTCTTTGCCAGCTGGCCGATCGCGCTGGGTCAGGGCCTCAGGGCACTGGCCGACGTGGCAGAGTACGTCCAGCGGCAGCAGAGCGGGCTTGGATGAGACACCCAAGCTCAGGGGGCTACTTCCGCGGAAGGGGATCCCCCTCGTGAATCTATCCCAGGTCGCGCAACAGAAAGGAGCGGCACGCGGGGCGACGGCTGTCGATAAGGTGGTCGACGAGTTGAAACAGTACGACTTCGAGATCATCTCGACAGACCTACCAGCGGAACGGGAGCAACAGCTGCGCGAAGTCTTTGCACAGGAATAACCGAGGCAGAATCGTCCTGGAGCGGACGATCCGCTTGCCGCTGCCGGGCGGAGGTTACAGGTCGCCGCGATCTCATGTTTCTCTTGCCAGGATGGTGCCCCATACCCCGGAAGCCGGGTCGGATATGGATAGAGAAGTTCAGCACACCGATTACCTCGGTTCACGCCCTATGTTCGCATGGTCTCTTCCTGTCGGCAGCCGCTCTGGAAGTAACGTGGTTGATACCTCGCTTGGTTTGCGTAACCTGATGTTCTACGCTGGCGGAGGATACGGTGGTTGACCTCATCGTGTTGGCCTGCGTCGTGTTCGCTTTCGCGATCGTTTCGCGGCGGCTGGAAGGCACGATCATTACGGCGCCGATCGTCTTCGTTCTGGCCGGCGTCTTGCTCGGTTCTTCGGGTCTCGACGTGGTCGAGGCTCCACGGCTCACCGGGCGAGACGAGATAATGATGGTGGTGGCCTCGACGGTATTGCTGAGCGTGTTGTTGCACGGGGTCACCGCTGCTCCGCTCTCCGCCGCGTACGCCAGGCGGGTTCAGCGGATGGCCCACGACGCGCCGGAGAAGCAAGAGACCCTGGAGGCGTCAAGGCGTCGGGAGTCCACCTTGACCCAGGCTCCAAGCGCGTGAACGAGACCGGGGCGAGGCTGGGGTGAGAGAATCAGGAACGCGAGGAAATGGCCTATCGATCAACCCCCGGCGGCCGGGGGCTCGCAGAGGACACGAGAGTGAGAGGAGCTCGAAACATGGATGAGGAGAACGTCACACAGAATAGTCCTCGGGCAGAACAGGGGGAGCAATCCCCGACGAGACCTCCGGTGGCATCCGCGAAGCCGGACGCGTACCCGGCTGGCAGGGACGCCGGCTGGGCGGGAGCCCAGACCTCGCAAGTGGTGCGCACGGTAGCTGTGGCCCTGCTAACCGTCGTCGTGGTGCTTGGTGCGCTCTTTCTCCTCTGGAAAGTTCGAACCTTTGTCGGCTGGTTCGTCGTCGCGCTCTTTCTGGCGGCGGTGCTCAACCCGGCGGTCAACTGGCTCCAGCGGCGACACCGCCTCATGAAGCGTCCCCTCGCCATAGCCCTGACCTACCTGGGACTGCTGGTGGCGCTGTTCTTCGTGGTGGGGATCTTCGTGCCCCTGCTGGTCGACCAGATCAACGGCCTTACCAAGTTCGTGGCCGCTGCGGGTAGTGCCCC
>DASUPX010000039.1:0-7794 GCA_036280905.1 Rubrobacter sp.
GGATCGCCGCTAGCCGCTGGAAGGCGTGCGGGAGCAGTGCAGCAGCGGGGGTCAACGCGGCGGCGACGGCAAGCAGACCGGCCGGCCAGCGGGGCAGGATGCCTGCACGCAGCGTGGCGATACCGAACAGCAGGCCGCCGAGCATATACGGTATCCCGATCCCGAGGCTATAAAGCGCCGGGAGGGGATCGATGTTCATCTCACCAGGATTACCACTGGCAATTCCCAGGAAGCTCACCACGAAAGAGGGCGAGGAGGTTGCCAACTGCGGCACGATAAAGGTTTCAGCAAAGACATATGCCGACTGGAGCCACCAGCAGACGATCAACAGGAGAAAGCCGGCCAGACCGAGCCACCCGACCTTTTCTACCTGCCTGGCGTAGATCCCCGTAATGCCGATCAGGAACAGGAGGCACATGGCCGTCTTCAAGGTGGTGAGGGTTGCCCAGGTTCCGGTGTTGACCGAAGAGAGAACGTCAGGTGGATGAATCGGCTGAATGCCCGCGAAAATGAGCCCTGCCGCCAGAGCGGACAAACCGGCAGAGCGGATGAGTTTCGAGGTTGTTGGCTTCATGTTGCGCTCCTTGATACAGGTCTACGGGTTGACGTATGACACGTTCGCCTAGGGGGGTTTCATGCGTATGGCCGAGATCAAAGGGATTCCGAGATCGCGCACCTTTCTCAGCAAGCCGTGCAGCGCGGCCTGATCTGTCACCGGGCCGGTCAGGAGCGTGTCGCCGTCGTCGGTTGGCGTGATGGTCATGCCGCCGAACCAGTCGGTCCACTGGGGACCCAGATAACCCCTGACCCTTATCTGGTAGATCACCGGTCGATCGTGAAAACCCGACATTGCAACGCCTCTCAAGGTTGTTTGTCCTCGTGAATGGAGCATAGTCGCGGCCCGGTATGGGCGAACAGATACCAAAGTAGGGTTCGGGGGTATCGTTGTGATCCGGTTTCGCGCTGTTCCGAACCTGCAGGCGAGCGCTAGTCCAGGCTAAAGCAGGCCCAACTCGCGGGCCCGCGCGACCGCTTCGGTGCGCCTCCGGACCTGGAGTTTCCGAAAGATATTCCGGTTGTGTCCTTTGACCGTTATGACGGCGAGGAAGAGTCGCTCGCTAATCTCGCGATTGGAGAGCCCCAGGGCGATAAGATGCAGAACCTCGGTTTCGCGGTCGCTCAAGGGCTCGACCAGAGACCGCGAAGCGGGAGAGTCAGGGACCGGAGGTTTGCCCCCGCTCCCCCGTTGCTCGGCTTCGAGGACGGCAAGCAGCCTGGTCTTGTAGCCTGACGTAACCCCGAACGCCGCGGCATCGGCCAGGAGTCGGGCCATCAGCTTGCCTTCGTCCACGAAGACTCGTACGTATCCCTCCGGCTCGGCCAACGTCAAGGCGCGTTCCAGAGATACCAGGGCGGAAGGCCTGTCGCCTTGCGCCTCGTGAGCGAGAGCCCGCAGCACCAGGATTTCGATAACCCTTCCCGTCCTCTTGCTTTCCTCCGCCGCTTCCAGGAGGCGCTCCAGCAGCCCCAGTGTCTCGTCGGGGTGTTCTTCTCGACCGCTCCCGTACGCGGCCAAGAGCACCCTGGCCAGGGTGATGTGCTCGAACTCGCGCAGGTAGCTAAGGTCGTCATATGTAGACAGGCCCTGTTCACGCGCCCAGCCAAGAGCTTCATCCAACCTCCCCTGCCTGACCCACACCCTTGTCCTCAATGCCGCCACAGGACGCACGTCGGGGAAGAAGTCGCTCACGTACAGGCGCTCTGCCTCGCAGAGCAGGTCGAGAGCGCCGTCCGGGTCTCCCCGGGCCTCCCGTAGTAGAGCCATCGCCACGCACCAGCGATACGGATTCTGCGGGAACCCCGTATGCTCGCCCTGCTCTTTGCTTTTCAGCAGATGCCGCGTGGCGGCCTCCAGATCACCACGCTCACGGTGGATTTCGCTCATACCCACATACATGTCTGCCGTTCCCCGCATCGCGGGGTCTCCATGCTCGGTCGCAATCTCCAGGGCCTGCTCGTAGGTACGCATCGCCTCGCGGAGGCGACCTTGCACTATCCGAATATCAGCCAGGGCAAGCGATCCCCCGACCACGTCGGAGATGTTGCCGGCCCTCTGCAAACTCGCCATGCCATCGGCATATGATTGGTGGGCTGCCTCGAGGTCCCCACTCGTCCAGAATGCGAGTCCGAGGAGCGCCGCAGCCGCTCCGCGCAAGAGATGGTCGTCTTCGGTTGCGAGGTCGAGCACCTGACGGGCATACTTCGCGGTGCCCGACACGTCGCCCAGAGCCAGGGCCAGTCCGGCGCGGTACATAGCGATCGAACCCGGAAGACGGCGGTATTCGTTCTCGTCTGCGACCACCATCCGGGTGGAAAGGGCGTCCGGTCGATCACGCACGTCTGCCATCGTGTCCAGCCACCGTTCGGCGTCGCGCAAACGGTCTTCGACGCCCTCGACCTTGCCGGTACTAAGCAATACCCCGGCATACCCGACGCTGAGCACGGGCCTGGACCGGATCAGCTCGTCGGGGATCGCTTCGAGCCAGGCAAGCAACGTGCCCTCCTGTCTACCCCTGCGCATCTCTGAGTCTGCCAGCTCGACGAGCTCAGCCGCTCGTTCGAAGTCCTCTGCGGCGAGTGCGTGCCGGATCGCATCGGCGCTCAGGCCGTTCCGCTCGTACCACCCACTCGCCCGCCGGTGCAGAGCCGCAACTCGATCGGTTTCCTCTGCCAGTAGTCGTGCAAATAGAACCTGGGCAAAGAGGTGGTGGTAACGGTACCAGAGCCGCCTGTCGTCCAGCGGGACGACGAACAAGTTGCCTCGCTCCAGGAACTCCAACCGCGCGCTGCCTCCCTCCTGGCCGGTGACGGCGTCGCACAGCGGGCCGCTCAGCCGGTCCAGGATAGAGGTCTCGAGCAAAAAGCTACGGATGTGTTCGGGCTGACGTTGGAGGACCTCTTCTACAAGATAGTCCACGATGTACCGATTGTCTCCGGCAAAAGCACGGATAAATCCGGGGACGTCCTCCCGCCCCCGCAGGGAGAGTGCTGCCAGCTGTAGACCAGCGATCCAACCCTCCGTACGGGTTTCCAGCGCGAGGACGTCTCCGGCCGAGAGGTCCAGACCCATTGCTCCCCCGAGAAACTCGGCGGCTTCGTCGGTGGTGAACCGCAGGTCCGCGGCGCGCAGCTCGGTCAACTGACCCCCGGCGCGCAACCGGGCGAGGGGTAGCCGCGGGTCTTCCCTTGTGGAGATGACCAGGTGCATCCGCAGGGGCAGATGCTCCACCACGAAGGAGAGGGCATCGTCTACCGCTCCGGCATCAATGACGTGGTAGTCGTCGAGGACGAGGACGAAGTCTTCGTCTATGGCGTCTATCTCGTTGAGCAACGCCGTGAGGACCGTTTCGGTCGGCGGCTGGGGTGACTCGAGTACGCCGAGAGCGTCTTCCCCGATATCCACCGCGATCGTCCGCAAGGCGGCGACGAGGTAGGCCAAGAAGCGCGCTGGGTCGCTATCCTCCTCGTCTAGCGAGAGCCAGGCCGCTGGCCAGGGTATGGCACCCAGAAATTCGCCGAGGACCGTAGTCTTGCCGAAGCCGGCAGGAGCACAGATGAGGGTCAGCCTGCTGTGCAGGCCCTCGTAGAGGCGTTCGACCAGGCGAGAACGGGAAACAATCTCTGGCTGAGGTCGGGGGACATAGAGTTTGGTCGCTAGAATCGGCGTAGGCATGGATCAACCGCCCAGTCCTCCGGCACTTTTCTGACACACTTGCCACCCATACCCCTATGATCTCAGCCTCCAGGCCCGCGGTCTACGCGGCCAGGAACACGAGGGCCCCGTCCTCGAACCGCTCCGCCCTGCCTTCAAGGACGAGGTGGTCGAGGTGCGCCAGAGTCTCGGCGAGAGCGAAGCATCTCTCGTAGAGCGTGAGCGTCTCCCGGAACACGGCGCCGGAGACCTCGAATGGTGTTCTGGGTCCGTCCTGGATCTCCGCGTACATGACGTCGAGGCGCTCTTCGTGGTGGAGTAGCAGCTCGTCGATTCTGCCTCCGAGGTCGTGGAAGATGGGACCATGTCCGGGTAGGACCAGATCAGTGTTCATATGGCGCATTTCGGAGAGAGACTTCAGGTATCTGGACAGAGGATGCGGCAGGCTCTCGGGCCAGAGGCCGATGTTAGGTGTGATCTTGAGCAGAACGTGGTCGGCGGCGAACAGGATACCCCGCTCCGTGTCGTGGAGCATGTACTGGTAGTCGGCGTGACCCGGGGCGTGGACCACCCGCGCCACGCCATCGCCTAGCGGTATCTCCTCACCAGTCCTCAGCGGCAGCATCTTTTCTGGAAGCTTCAGGTCAGCCCTCATCTTCGACCCGGCTTCTACGGCCAGGTCCCCAGGCATACCGTTGTGCCTCAGGCCATTTATCAGGGAGGAGCCGCCCTCATCGTCCTCCCAGACGAGCCGGGAGTGTTCTATCTCCTGTTCGAGCAGGTACACGGGAGCCCCGGATAGTCCCTGCAACCATCGCGCCGCGCCGAGGTGGTCGGGATGAAAGTGGCTAACCAGAATGCGGCTAACGTCGCGCCGAAGGTCCAGCCCGAGGCTCTCTGCGCCGGCCTCCCACGTCGCCCGCCCCTCGGGATAGTCGAAGCCGGTGTCCAGGAGCGTCCATCCGTCGGGGCCGGAGATCAGGTAAGCCGAAATGAACCCGAGCGGAATCGGCACGGGCACCTTCAGCTGGAATACGCCAGTGGCCACCTCGGAGATCTCACCGACGGGTTGCGTCCCTAGCCTGGAGGGCTGCACGCCGGTTCGGTTATCGGGTCTGCCGGCTGTCATGTGGGCGGTGAACCCGCGGCGCAAGAGGTACCGATTACCCCGTCCTCTCGGAGAAGAAATCCAGGATCTCGCGGTTCGCATCATCAGGCCGCTCGTAGTGGGCGAAGTGGCCGGCTCCCCGAAAGGGTGCGAAGTCGACTTCGGAGAAGTAGTCCCCGAGCCGGTCGGCCCATTCCACCTTCAGGATGGGATCGCTCTCTCCCCACCGGACGCGGGTTGGCGTCTCGATCCTGGGCATCTCGGGCGGGCCGTTGCGGATGAGGTCCAACCTGGACTCGTTGGATCCGATATACCAGTCGAAGCCGCCCTGGAGGTTGCCCGGCTTCATGAAGTTGTCGACCCAGGCGTCGAGGTCATCGTCGAACAGGCCCGGTTCGTGCGCCCAGTGGTCGAGAAAGTGCCTGAAGTAGACCTCGCACGTCTTCCGGTTCTCCCCCACGAGGGAGGCTGCCCAGGGTTGCTGGTTGAAGGACTGGTACCAGATCTCGTTGACGCTCTCCGGATCCACCCATCGCTTGCCGATCCCCGGATAGGGACAGTTGAAGAAGAACAACCCACCGAGACGCTCCGGATACTTCCTTGCGAACCCCTGCCCCACGTAGGCGCCCACGTCGTGGCAGACCAACCCGAACCTCTCGAAGCCGAGGGCGTCCGCGAGGCCGCAAAGGTCCTCCACGAGGTTGCCCAGAAGCTCCCCCGGAGGACCACCACCCGGCTTGTCTGTATCACCGAAGCCCCTGAGGTCTGGCGCGACCACGTCGAAGCGCTCGGACAGAACAGGGATGTTCTTGTGCCAGCCGTACCAGAACTCGGGCCACCCGTGCAGTAGCA
This sequence comes from Rubrobacter sp., assembly GCA_036280905.1. Taxonomy (GTDB): domain Bacteria; phylum Actinomycetota; class Rubrobacteria; order Rubrobacterales; family Rubrobacteraceae; genus Rubrobacter_D. Next base: position 5,673 of record DASUPX010000039.1, read on the forward strand.
CCAGCGGATAACCCTCGCCATGACGCACGTAGTGGATGTCGATCCCGTTGGCACCGACGAACTGATGGTTCCACGCAGGTACGTTCATCATTCCAGTCCTTCTCTAACGGCTGACGGCTGAAAACGGACGGCTAATTCTGCAAATTCTCGAAGATGCCGGCGGCACCCATCCCGCCGCCGATGCACATGGTGACGAGGCCGTACCTGGAGCCTCGGCGCTTCATCTCGTTTATCAGCTGCACCGTGAGCTTGGTGCCGGTGGCGCCCATGGGATGGCCCAGCGCGATAGCCCCTCCGTGGACGTTGGTCTTGTCGAGGTCCATGCCGACCTCACGCATCACAGCCAGGGCCTGGGCGGCAAACGCCTCGTTGAACTCGATGAGGTCGATGTCGTCCATCGTTAGCCCGGTCTGCTCCAGCACCTTTGGGATAGCTACCGTCGGCCCTATGCCCATGACCTCAGGCCTGACGCCTCCGACGGCGAACCCGACGAAGCGGGCGAGCGGCGTGAGCCCGCGCCTCTCGGCCTCCTCCCTGTCCATGACGACGACCGCGGCGGCCCCGTCGCTCCTCTGTGAGGAGTTGCCCGCGGTGACGGTGCCGTCGCGCTGGAAGGCTGGCCTTAGCTTGGCGAGCTTCTCCGCCGAGGTGTCGCGCGGTCCTTCGTCGCGTCCGAAAGAGGTCTCCGCATGCTGGGCCTCACCGCTCTCGTCCACCCAGTCGAACTCCACGTCGAGGGGCACTATCTCCTCGTCGAAGACGCCGCCCTCGACGGCCTTCTTCGCCAGCGTGTGGCTGCGGAGGGCGAACTCGTCCTGGTCCTCACGGTTCACGTCGAACTCGCGGGCGACCTGCTCTGCGGTCAGGCCCATGCCCATGTACGCGGCGGGGTTGATCTCCATCAGCCGCGAGTTGGGAGAGAAATTGGGCATCTCCAGCGTAGAAGACATGTGCTCGGTCCCGCCGGCAACGATAGTCTTCGCGTTCCCGACCATGATCCGCTCCGCGGCCATGACTATGGTCTGAAGCCCGGAAGCACAGAACCGGTTCACCGTCTGCGCGGGCACAGAATCAGGCATCCCCGCGAGCAACGAAGAGAGCCTCGCAACGTTGTACCCCTGCGTCCCCTCGGGCATAGCACACCCGATGATAACGTCCTCCACGTCCTCCCTGGCAAGCCCCTCGGCACGCCGCACAGCCTCACCGATGGCGGCTGCGGCCATGTCATCGGGACGGCTGGCCCGCAAAGTACCCCGCGGCGCACGCCCCACGGCGGTCCTGACCCCGGAAACTATGACGGCTTCGTTCATGGCTCTCCCTTCGGTCGAGCGCTGTCAGATATAGGCTTTCAGCGGTCAGCTCTTTGTTTCTGGCTGAGGGCTGATTGCTGACGGCTGACGGCTAATTTCTCTTCGGCTTTCCTGTGGTCAGCAGCGCTTCTATGCGTTCGTGGGTCTTTTCTTGTTGCAGGAGATCCAGGAATGCTTCTTTCTCCAGCTTGAGGAGGTACTCTTCTGGCACCCACTGGGGGAGCGAGAGACCCCCTCCGGTGAGGACCCGGGCTACTTGGCCGGCTATTACACCGTCGTATTCGCTTGCGTAGTGGCCCCACTGCATGGTCTTTACGCCAAGTTCCAGGGCGGCCCGGGCGGAGCGGGCCGCGGCATAGACATTCGCCCCACGCTCGGGTGGGCTGTAGCCGTCGGCGAGGTCGAGGACCTCGCGTTTGGCGGCGGAGATAAGGTGGTCGGCGTTCATCACGATGCGGTCGTTGTCGGTGAGGAAACCCATATCCTGCGCTTCTATGGCGCTGGTTGCGGTTTTGGCGAGGGCTATCTGTTCGAAGGCCTTCTGGAGGAAGGGCAGAGCCGGGGTGTCGGGAGCGATGCGGAGCGGCGGGGAGACGAGGCGCCGGGCCATCTCCTTGGTGCCGCCTCCTGCGGGGATCAGGCCGACCCCGACCTCGACGAGTCCCATGTAGGTCTCGCCCGCCGCGACGATCCTGTCGGAGTGGAGGCAGACCTCGAGGCCACCGCCGAGCGTCTGACCATGCGGGGCCGCTACGATGGGTTTGGGAGCGAAGCGGAAGGCCATGAGGAGGTTCTGGAGCGCATCGACGCTC
>DASUPX010000040.1:0-2721 GCA_036280905.1 Rubrobacter sp.
GGCGGTGCGCCCTCGGCGTGGTGGCGCTCACGCCCCTGGCCGCGTGGAGGCGGGAACGCTTGCCAGAAGGACGTGACCTCTGGGCCGGCGTGGCGGCGGGGGTGGCCCTGGGGGTCCACTTCGGGACCTGGATCGCCTCCCTGGACTACACGAGCGTGGCGGCGAGCGTCGTGCTCGTGAGCACGACGCCGGTCTTCGTGGCCGTCGCCGCATACCTGCTGCTCGGAGAGCGAACGTCGGTCCTATCCCTGGGCGGTATCGGGCTTGCGATCCTGGGCACGACGGTCATCGCGGGGGGAGGGTCCGGTACGGGCAATACGGCGTTCCTCGGTAACGCCCTTGCCCTGGTTGGGGCCGTCGCGATGGCGGTCTACGTCCTGATCGGGCGTTCCCTCCGGACGGGCGGCGTTGGTGCGCTCTCCTACTCCATCGTCGGCTACTCCGTCGCAGCACTCGCGCTTCTCCCCGTCGCCCTGGTCTCGGGTGCGCAGTTGTGGGGTTATTCGGCCACCACGTGGTTCTGGCTGTTCGTTATCACGCTTGGCCCCCAACTCCTCGGCCACACGGTCCTGAACTGGGCGCTGGAGTACGTGCGGGCCTCCATCGTGTCGGGGGCGGTACTGGCTGAGCCAGTAATAGCCGCCCTTCTGGCGTGGCTGGTCCTCGCGGAGAAACCGGGCCAGGCAACGCTGGTAGGCGGCGTAGTCGTCATCGCCGGCCTGTACCTCCTGCTACGCGGCGACACGACGAACCCGTTGCCAAGCGGGGCCCGGGATATCGGTTAGCCCCCCTGACCCGGAACCCCTACCTTCGGCTGACGACCAGCCTCGCGACGACCAGGCTCGCCCCGCCGGCCATCAGGGCGGCCACCAGAAGCAGCGGAACGGAGAGCACGGGCCCACCTGTTCCAGGCATCTGCTCCACAGTGGCGGAGGCCGAGGCGGAAGCTGTGGCAGTCGTGGAGGCTGACGCTGAAGCGGACGCGGAGGGCCCGAGGAGCGCCTCCACCATCGCGTCGTGGATGTGGGTGTTCTCGTACACCCCGGTCAGGTTCGCGCTTCCTGGCCCCATCGCTGTCACCGGCACGTCCTCAGCCGTGTGGTTGGTCGTCGACCAGTCCACGAGGAACCTCTTGTCTGAGAACGCTACCTGGAACGGGCCGTCCTCCGCGGTCTGCCCCGCGCCTGATTCGTTGGGATAATCCGGGTCGCTCTGTATCTCGTTGGTGTCCTCGATGGCGAGGCTGCCCGTCTCATGATCCGCGGTCACGATCACGAGCGTGTCGGGGTCGCGCTGCGCGAAGGATTTTCCGACCTTGACGGCCGCATCGAGCTCCTGGCCCGCCTCGATAACCAGCTCAGCGTTGCTCTGGTGGGCCATCTCGTCGATGCCTTCCTCCTCGACCATGAGGAAGAATCCGTTTGGGTTCTGCGAGAGGACGTCGATTGCCTTCTGGGTCATCTCGGAGAGGGGAATGGTGGGATCGTAAACCGGGTTCTCGTCTTCGGGGGCCTGCTGGAACATCTCCTCGTTGGCGAACAGACCCAGGATCCTGGGCCCGCTGGCGGCTTGCAGCTCGGCAGCGTTTGTCACGTACTGATACCCGGAGTCCTCCGCTTTCTGAACAAGGTTGCCCTCCGAGCCGATGCTCTTCTCTTCGGGGTCGACTTCGGGCTCATCCGGGAACGCACCGGGATCTCCCTCCGGATACCAGTAGTCCTCGCCGCCGCCCAGGATCACGTCGGGCCTGCTCTCCTCGATGTACTGGCGGGCGATCTCGCTCTGCTCGTCCCTGTCAGGGACGTGGGCTCCGAAGGCGGCCGGGGTGGCGTCGGTCACCTGGCTGTCCGTGACGAGCCCGGTGGACTTGCCGGCGCGCCCTGCCCGTTCGAGCACGCTCTGGACCGGGTTCTCGTCGACGTCCACGCCGGCGGCCCCGTTGAAGGTCTTGACGCCGGTGGCGATGGCCGTACCACCGGCGGCCGAGTCGGTGACGAACGCCTCGGGATCTCGGGGGCTGGTCTCGGATCTTCCGGCCACCGGCATAGAGTCCATTGCGAGTTGTCGCTCCTGCCCGACGCTGGCATAACGGATCAGATCGCGGTGGGAGGTGCCCATCCCGTCGCCGACGAAGATGATGACGTTCTTGGCCTGCCCCCCCATCGGCTCCACTGACTGCGCTCCGGCCGACCCCGCCAGAGCCAGAACTGTTATCAACGCACACAACAACACGGCAACCCGCTTGACCTTCAACACACCAGGCACAGAATCCCTTTCGATAGCCCCCCTGCACCCGCCAGTATGGGACGCGCCCCGGTCCGGCGCAAGGCGTAACCTGGCGTGCCTCGCGGCACACCCCGCCCGGACATTCGTAACCGGAGGTGCTCTGACGTTCTTACAGGGCCTTGATCCGGCAGCTCACCCTGGACGCGGCCAGAGCGGCCACGATCTCGTGGATGAACCGCCGGGCGATTCCCGAGACAATGCCTATCCCTCCGTCTGGAAGTCAGCGCATCCGTGGCACTAATTGCCCCTACCCTCCGTACCACAAGGGGTGAGAGAATGGTAGAGGTTGCAACCGCGAATCGAACCGGGAGGAGAAGATGGGCAGGTCCAGGAATACAGGTACGGAGCGAATCCGAATATTCATCGGGATCGCCACGGCGTTGTGGCTCCTGGCGGCGGTGGCCGCCGTGGTAGATCGCGACGCGCTTATGGCCG
>DASUPX010000041.1:0-2956 GCA_036280905.1 Rubrobacter sp.
CATGAGCCCCTCTATGGCGTCGAAGGTCAACAGGCCGTTCGGCCCGTCCTTCTCGATCACCGCGGTGGTGTGCCCCGACCCGATCAGCTGGGAGAGCGCGTCCCTGACTGTCACCTTGCCGTTGATCCGCAGCAGCTCGTCGGAGCCGCCGTTGGCCGGCTCGAGGTTCATCTCGCCGACGCGCGTCAGGGAGAGCCGCTTGAGGACCCTGTCAGCGCCGACGAAGGAGGAGACGAACTCGGAGTCGGGGTGGGAGAGTATTCTGGCCGGGGTGTCGTACTGGGCCAGGATGCCGCCCTCCTTGAGGATGGCGATCTTGTCGCCCATCTTTATCGCCTCGTCGATGTCGTGGGTGACGAAGACGATGGTCTTCTTTATGTCCTCCTGAATCCGCAAGAACTCGTCCTGGAGCCTCTCGCGGGTGATCGGGTCGACGGCCCCGAACGGCTCGTCCATGAGCATGATGGGGGGGTCGGCCGCGAGAGCCCGCGCCACCCCGACCCGCTGCTGCTGCCCGCCGGAGAGCTCCGCCGGGTAACGGTCGCGATAGACGCCGGGATCGAGGCCCACGAGGTCGAGTAGCTCGTCTACCCGCTCCTTGATGCGCCCCTTCTCCCAGCCCAGCAGGTTCGGAACCGTACCTATGTTGTCCGCTATGGTGCGGTGGGGAAAGAGGCCTATCTGCTGGATGGCGTAGCCGATCTTGCGCCTGAGCTGCGTACCGCTCATGGAGGTGTTCGGATCGCCGTCGATGAGGATCTCGCCCTCGGTGATCTCGATCAAACGGTTGACCATCCGCATGGACGTGGTCTTGCCGCAACCGCTCGGCCCCACCAACACACAGATCTCCCCGTCGAGCACCTCGAAGGAGAGATCTCTGACCACCGGCTTTTCAGAGCCGGGATAGGTCTTGCTTACGCCCCTAAACTCGATCATTGCACCTCCTGCGGGCCCAGACGTGCCATTCCTTTTCCCCGTTCATACGCACCCTTATTTCGTCGACCATGGCTCCTCTCCGGACCTGCAAAAATTCGTTGGCAAAGTATACGTGAATATCGTAGGCATACTAGTGAGCGTCCCGGCTCGCCCCAGGGAACGCTGTCCCGAACGTGCAGATCAGGATGTTGGTCCGGCAGGCCTGGTTAGCGGCGGCCAACACCGACCAGGAGGTAGAGGATGAAGTACACCGCGGCGGCGGTGAGGGCGACCACGTAGAAATTGTTCGGGTTGAGGTACTGTCGCAAAGGCCCCACGGTAGCGAGCAGCAACTGGGCGGGTGACTCGACCAGCACCCCGAGGCTGTATACGGCGTTGGTCAGTACGTTGGTGCCAGGCCTGATGTCCAGGTATACCAGCCCGACGTGAACGAGTATGAGCACGATGACCAGGGCGAGTATCGTGCGGATGAGGCCCATCCTCTGTCTCCTTCCGTGCGCGGCCAACGCCGTTGCGCCCCGGACTCCCCCGCGAGCCTCCCAAGGGCCTTTCTCGCCGGCCAGTATAGCAAGTCGCTTCGCGCGAATTTAATGAAGATCAGCGAAATGATCGAGCTGGTGTGGAGAGGAGGGCATCAAGCTACAGGTTTTTTACTGATGCTTGTTGCAATTCTTCACCCAGAGTTCACTTTTTCCAGAGCGCGAAAGGATGAATACGGGTGAGGCTTTGTGAGGGGCGATCGAATTTCCTGACCCGGTCCTGGAAGCTTTCATTCACGTGGCCACTCTGCGCGGCGGCCGCGCGAGCCGTCAGGAAGCGATCCTGCCCCGGCTCCTCGTCTTGTTTTCCTTTGTGGTCTTTTCGGAGGCTAGGAACCTGTCCCCGGCGGGATCCCTGGCAGGGTCGGCCCTCGTGTCCGCTGGCGGTTCGTACGGCTGGTCACCTTGCAGGACGAAGACGGTACCGGCAATCAGGAAGCAGACCAGGCCGACGGTGAAGGTTACGACATCGTGCATCATGACGCCGCTGGATGCGGCCACAGCCGGCACCCAGACGATAGCGAAGAGCTGGCCGCGTCGGCGGGTGCTCTTGTCGAGGGCCATGTAGACGCCGATCGCGATGCCTCCAAGGGAGGTCACCAGCAAGAGAAACCCTATGGCGGTCAGCAAGAAGCCCATCAGCATATCCTACCGGACACCGTCGTCGGTTTCACGTTCCTGTGATGTCCGGCCCATGGCTCGCCGGTAAGACTTCATGGCGGCGAGGAACTCCTCCCAGGAGCGGTCGGGGGACTCGAGCCGGTTTCCGTACAGGGATAGTTTGTGCACGAACTCGTGTAGCGCCGATTCCGTGTCGGAGATACAGGCAGGGTCGGCGATCAGGAGCACCTCCCACTCCTCGAGCTCCTTTATGTTGTTTATGGCAGCCTTGATGCCGGGCCTGTAGTAGAGGAGGAGACCCGGGGCTTCGAGGTCCTCGTAGCCCGCTACCAGCTCGTAGCCCGACGCGTCGGCGAAGGCCGAGATCTCGGCCTCCTGCGCCTCCCGGGTGGGGAGAGCGCCGTCGGAATCGGTCCTTATGTAGGATGCAGCCAGCGGCAAGGGAAACCGATGATAGCACGGGCTTCGTCTGGTATGATCGAAGCTGTTCAGAGACGCGTCGGGACGTGGCGCAGTCTGGTAGCGCACTCGGCTGGGGGCCGAGTGGTCGCCGGTTCAAATCCGGCCGTCCCGACTGTTCGCGGTCAGACCGCACACCGGCATCACTTGAAAGGCTAGCCTTGGACACACTCTACCTGCTCATGGGCATCATAGGGTTCTTCCTGATCATCGCGCTGTTCTTCTTCGGCGGGTTCGTCGTGCTCGACTTTCTCTGGGGCCGGCGAGGGGGAGATCTCTAGGGCACTCCCTTCTGGAGCCGCTCTAGAAAGACGCGAACTCGAAGTGGGGCAAGGCATCAGGCGTCAGGCTACAGGCATCAGGTTTTCACTCGTGAAGCCTAATTCCGCATGATCCCTTCC
>DASUPX010000042.1:0-4363 GCA_036280905.1 Rubrobacter sp.
CGGCGCCGGCAAGACCACTACGATGAAGATGATCTACGGTGCGGTCATACCCTCGGGCGGCGAGCTCTCGGTGGCCGGCCTCGACGTGTATCACAACGAGCGCGCAATAAAGCGCCGCATAGGGGTCGTGCCCCAGGAGAACAACCTCGACGACGAGCTCGGGGTGCGCGAGAACCTGCTCATCTACGGCAGGTACTATGATCTGCCCAAGAAGACGGTCTTGCAGAGGACGGACGAGCTCCTCGATTTCGTTCAGCTCGCCGACAAGGTGGACGCCAGGGTCGAACAGCTCTCCGGGGGGATGAAGCGCAGGCTACTCATCGCGCGGGCCCTCATCAACGACCCGGAGATTGTGGTGCTTGACGAGCCCACGACGGGTCTCGACCCGCAGGCGCGGCATCTCGTCTGGGACCGGCTCAGGGCGCTCACGGACGAGGGCAAGACGCTCGTTCTCACCACCCACTACATGGAGGAGGCCGCCCGACTCTGCGACCGCCTCGTCATCATGGAGGGAGGCCGCATCATCGCGGGGGGAACCCCGAAACAGCTCGTGCGGGAGCACGTCAGCCCGCAGGTCCTCGAGTTCCGCGCGAGTGCTGGCGTTATAGACGGCCTGATCCCGCTGGTAGACCCGGTCGCCGATGCGGTGGAGCGAACTGGCGATGAGGTCCTACTCGTCTACACCGAGGAGGCGGAAGATCTCGTAGTGCGGGTGCAGAGAGCCGACGTGGACCTCCAGAACACCGTGCAACGGCAGGCCGGGCTCGAGGACGTGTTCCTGAGGCTGACGGGAAGGAGCCTGATCGAGTAGTGTCGACCATACGAATACCATCACCGCGGGGCGCCTTCCGGGTCTGGCAGCGCAACGTCACCATCTTCCGCAAGTTCTGGGTCAGCGGCCTTTTTCCAAACTTCGTCGAGCCCCTCATCTACCTTGCGGCGCTCGGCCTTGGGCTGGGCACGTTCATTCAGCAGGGCGGCATTTCCGGCGAGAGCTACGTGCAGTACATCGCGCCGGGGCTGCTGGCGAGCAACGCCATGTTCGCCGCCTCCTTCGAGAGCACCTTCAACACCTTCGTCAAGCTCAGGTTCGACAAGATCTACGACGCCATCATAACCACGCCGGTGAACGCCGAGGACGTGATCGCCGGCGAATACCTGTGGGCCGGGACCCGGGCCGCCCTCTACGGGACCGGCTTTCTCGGCATGCTGATGGTACTCGGCACCGCGTTTGGCGAGCCCTTGATCACCTCCTGGTGGGCGGTCTTCATCCCGCCCATGCTCCTGCTCATAGGGATCATGTTCAGCGTGCTCGGAACGTTGTTTACCAGCCTGATCAGCCACATCGATCTCTTCGCCTACTACTTCACGCTGGTCGTTACGCCCCTGTTCCTCTTCTCCGGCATCTTCTTCCCGGTTCAGAACTTCCCAGCTCCCGTCCCGCAGGTGGCGTGGTTCACCCCGCTCTACCACGCGGTCAACGTGTGCAGGGAGCTCGCTACTGGCCCGTCCCCCTGGGTGCTGGTCGACGTGGCCTGGATCGTCGTTTTCACCGGTGCCATCGCACTCGTGCCCATCCAGATCATGCGTCGGCGTCTCATCGGCTGACGGGCAAACTCTGGTAGGATGGCGCGGTGGAAGCCGAGCAGTTCACCGTACGCTTCGCCGAGCCGGAGGACGATCCGGTAATAGCTACCCTCGTGGTCGAGGGGTTCCTCGACAAATTCCGGCCGGTCTTCGGAAGCAGGATGGACCGGTCGCTCAAGATCATGGAGCGGTGGGTCGATCTGGAACACCTCTCCGGCGGCGTAACATCCCTGGTTATCGAGGGCTACTCGACCTCGGAGCTGGCTGCCAGCGTCGGCGTTAGAACGGAAGCCTCCAGGGAAGACGTGCTGGCCCGAGGCCTGTGGAAGGCCCTGACCCGCAACCTCGGCTTTCTACGTGCTGTGTGGGCAACGACCCTGCTCTCTTACCCCAGGTACTCCTCCAAACCCTCGGAGGCCTATGTAGAGCGCCTTGTGGTCTCACCATCCTTCAGGCGCCTGGGCATGGGCAGGCGCCTGCTCTCCGCGGCGGAAGAACTGGCCAGGGACCGGGGCAAGGAGGCTATCGGCCTGCACGTAACCGCCGACAACCTGCCGGCCCTCCGCCTCTACGAATCCGAAGGCTACCGGGAGATCTCCCGACAGAGATCCCTGATGACCTCCCACTTCCTGAACATCCGCGAATGGCTGTATCTGAAGAAGGAGCTGTAGGGAGCACGCTCCGGCTGACGCCTACGCTTTCTCAGCACGGCCCTTCGGGCCTTTCAGCACGCTCCCTTCGGTCGCTTTCAGCCAGTCGTCTCTGTTCGTGACGGTGATCCAGATGTGGAGCCTTCCTACGTATCGTCACGTTCTGCGGGTAAAGTGCAGGCCGCAGCGGGATCTGGCCGAAAGCGAGCCTGGCGAAGCCGGGCGAAGCGTTGCTGACAAGCGAAGGGCGCTAGCCCGAGCGTGCTGACAAACGGAGGCCGACAGGCCGTAGTGTGCTGAGGAGCGGAGCCCGAAGGGCGTAGCGTGCTTACTCTTCGCGCCGGCGTTCGGGCCAGTTGAAGAGGTCGTCGGGTAGGTCGGTGAGGAAGTGATCGTCTGAGGGCTTGCGCCTCTGGGGGGTCTCCTCGATCGGGTAGGGGCCCTCTGGGTCGGGAGGTCGGGTTCTGGCCGGGTAGACCCCGTTCCGCTTACGGACCACCTTCGGTCCGCCGGCCCGGTCGAGGTCTGGCGCGGCCGGGGGCAGGTCCGAGGTGTCGTCAGCGGGAGGAGGAACCGGGGCGATGTCAACGGGTGCTGCTTCGGGTTCAGCCTGGTCGGGGACCTCTTCTATCTGAGGTTGCTCTCCGGCGGGTGTGGCGGTCCGGGCCGGCGGGATGAAATCCAGGTAGCGAGGGTCGCCGGTCAGGAAAGCGAGGATCTGGGCGTTGAACTCGGCGGTGCGTTCTATCATGGGCAGGTGGCCGCACTCGTCGATAAGGGCGATCTCGGCCCGGTCGACTCCCCCGGCCCACACGCCAACCGACTGCGGGTCTACGATCTGATCCTGTTCTCCGGCGACGACGAGCAGTGGGATCTTTATGATCCTGGCCTGCCTGGCGAGCCTGCCACGGGAGATCTCGCGTTTCCCTATGCTGAGGGTCTTGGCGACGGCGGACGGCGTGGACCTACCCGCGTCGTCGACAACCTCCTCGGTCAGGTCGTCGGGGTCAGCGACGAAGGGGCGCATCCACAACCGGCGGACCGGTCGCGCCGCGCGCCCCAGGGCGTAGAACAGGGGTCCGACGAGGGGCAAAGTAGCCAGCCAGAGCAGGGTTGGCACGTCGATCTGGTCCTCGTCGGCCGGGGTAGACACGATAACGAGCCGTCCGACCACGTCCGGGTGATCGGCGGCCAGCTTCACGGCCATGGCCCCGCCGAAGTCGTGGCCGATAACGTTGGCGCGCGTCAGGCCGAAGTGGGCGCAGAAGGCGTAGAGAAGCCTGCTCCCGTTCCGAATGCCGTACCCCGCGGCGGGCTTGTCCGACTCCCCGAAACCGCTAAGGTCTAGGGTGTAGACCGTGAACCGCTGGGCCAGACGCCCAGCGAGTTGCTCCCAGAGGCGCGAAGAGGTAAGCCACCCGTGCACCAACACCACCGCGGGCCCACCACCCACGACGTTGTACCGGACCAGAACTCCCTCCAGCTCCAGGTACTCTGTGTCGCGGGCGCTCTCTACCTCGCTGGTCGCCCGCCCGAGAAAGACCGAAACCCCGACAACCAGCACAACCAGCACCAGAACTACTATCAAAACGATGCTCATGTGCGCATGATAGCGCAAAAGAGCACGCTTCGGCTTCGCCTACGCTTGTCAGCACACTCCGGCCTGCGGCCTCCGTTTGTCAGCACGCTCCAGCCTGCGGCTGTCGCTTGTCAGCAACGCTTCGCCCGGCTTCGCCAGGCTCGCTTTCAGCCAGATCCCGTTGCGTCCTGCACCCTTCCGCTCTAAAGATTCGATACCCAGAAGAGCCCTATGTCGAAGCCACCGTTACGTATCGAGACGACTGGCCGAAAGTGAGGCGAAGCCGAAGCGTTGCTGACAAGCGAGGGCGCTAGCCCGAGCGTGCTGACAAGCCGGCGCAGCGGAGCCGGCGTGCTGACAAGCGGAGCCCGAAGGGCGTAGCGTGCAGCGCGGCGCTACGCGCCGCGCTTGTACAGGTCTTCCAGCTGATGGCGCAGGACGTTTCGGTCGTAGAGGCCGGCGTGACACTCGATGCAGAACAGGACCTCTTCCGGGCGTCCGGGGTGCAGGTCATTGTCCGTCATGAAGTCGAGCAGTTCGCTGTATT
>DASUPX010000043.1:0-10770 GCA_036280905.1 Rubrobacter sp.
CGATCATGGAGCGCGAGAACCTGCTGCAGAACGTCCACGACCTCGAAGGCCACTTCGGGGACGAGCTGAAGAAGATGGCCTCGGACCACCCCGTCGTCAAGGAGGTCAGGGGCATGGGCTTCTTCTGGGGCGTAGAGATCAAGGCCCAGTGGCCCGACGGCACCCCCGTAAGCGGCGAGGACTACCGGGAGCGCTTCAAGGGGTTGCTCGCCAGGAAGCTGCTGGAGGGGGGTCTTATCTGCCGCTTCGAGGACAAGGAGGACCCCGTCATCGAGTTCTCCCCCGCGCTCGTCTCGGACCGGGAGGTGCTAAGCCGCATCGCGGACATAACCGACGGCGCCCTCACCGAGCTGGAACGCCGGATCGGCGTCGGCCACCAGACGACGCGCCGGTAGGATACGCAGGCGTAGCGTCGGGGCTCGGTCTTGGAAGACGGGTCGGGTAGGCGGCAAGGTCTTGCCTAAAGAGCACGAAGACGGCGAGAATCCGGGGAAGTGGCCTCCAGGTTACCGAACACGCGCCGAGGAAGGCTGATGCTGGCGGTTATCCTCTGTCTCTCTCCAGGATGACCATCATTATGGTGCCGGCGAGGAGCAGGTCTTCCTCCTCGTCCGAGAGATCGGCTAGCTTGTCGATTCGGAAGCTGCTCTCCAGCACGGAGGGTTGTTTCTGGATTCGGAGCACGTCCTTGCCGTACAGTTCGACCAGGTATGCAGGGTTGAAGAAGAGGCCGCCGAGGGCGTCGCCGAGGGGGAGGGATTCCATCATCCCGTCGAGAACCTTGGTCCATGGGCTCTCCTCGCGGATCGAACCCGCCTCCGCGCCGTAGAGGTCTTCGAGGACGTAGGCGCTGCTCCACAGGGACTTCATTCCGCGGCGGCCAACGGCGCCGAGGGGATGACCCTCGGGGCCGCTGATCGCATACCTTGCGCTGAAGTCCATCATCCTGTCGGCCTTCATGCGGAACAGCAGTCTGCTCTGTGACTCGTCGCTGTAGACCCCGACGTTCTCCTTCAGCTTGAACTTCTGCTTGCGAACGTAGGCGACCTGCCGCCCCGTGGCATCTGCGATCTTTATGCGGGTCCCTATCGTTGCGATCTTGAAGCTAAGATCCAACGGATAGCTCAACACGGGCCCCTCCCATCTTCAGTACGCTTGCCTCTGCCCTTTCGAGCGACCTCTTGAGCAGCCGGGTCGCCTCCCTGGCCCTGACGATGTCCTGGCGACGTAACTCGCGCAGGAAGGCGGCGACCTCGAAGTCCCCGTCGCGCTCGGCCTCGAGGATGCACGCCTCGTAGGGCTCGATACTTCTCAACACGCCGAGCAGCACCTCCGTCACGTCACGGCGCGTCCTGTCCGTCAGGACGTCAAGTGCTCCCGCCGGATGATAATCTTCCCTGCTCTCAAGCATCATTAGCCTCCTCGAGTGCTTGCGTTACAAACGTATACGCACCAGGTACGCCGATGGCGTCAGCGGCGCCCCCGAACCTCAGGAGTTCGGGGGCGCCGGTGTTCTCGAACGGCCTCCTAGCGGCCTTCGATCAGGTCGGCGATCAGCGGGTAACGGTACTCACCGTCCCTGCTCACGCGGTAGGCCGCGTACGCGCTGTGGACGAACGGGACCACCGTGATCAGGGCCATTACCGGAACGAGAAGGAAGCCGATCAGGATGATCATCAGGAGCGTTGTCACGGTCCATCCAACGGCCAGGATGACCAGCCAGGCCACCTGATACCACATGGACTGCAACGCCTGGAACGCCACCCGGCTCGACCTGTCCCTGTAGACCAACCAGATAACCAGGGCCGCCACTGGGCCGAGAAACCCTGTAACGAGGTTGAGAAAGATGCTCAGGTGCGCCAGCACCGACCACGTCTTCTCCTCCTGGGTCTGCATGGTCACCGAGCCCTGCGACCGGGTGCCCTCCTCCCCCGCTACCTCGTCCCCGACCACCCCATAATTGCGATCTCTTGCCTCCACCAGCACTCCTCTCTGTCGATCTACGATCTACGCAAACATAAAATACCCCCTAACCCTCTACCCGCCATCGGTCCCTGGACCGAATAAAGCTAGTCCCGTAGACGCAGCCCGCTTCGCCTACGCGTGCTGCGGGGCGTGCTAGGATTTGCGGGCTTATGGGTGATCCTGTCGTGTATTGCGTCTCCTTGTGACCCGTCGGGCCAGCTTGCTCTGGGCCGTGGCTATCGCGGTTGCGGTGTTCTCTCTCGACCAGGGGATAAAGTCCCTGGTAGAGGGTTCCATGCGGATCGGGCAGAGCATTAGCCTCGTGCCCGGCCTGCTCGACATCACCTACATCAAGAACGATGGCGGAGCCTTCGGTATCCTCGGGGGGAGCCGGCTGATCCTGCTCGCCGGGAGCGCCGTCGCGGTCGTGGTCGTGCTCTGGATGCTCCTCTCGGGGAGGCCGACGAGGCTCACCACGGTAGGGTGCGGCCTGATCCTGGGCGGGGCGGCGGGCAATCTGCTCGACCGCCTGGCCAGCGGGGCGGTTACGGACTACGTACATTTCAGTTTCTGGTACATCTTCAACGCCGCCGACACGGCCATCGTGGTCGGCGTCGGCCTGCTACTCCTGTCCGCCCTTCGCCCGGAACCGGTCGGCCAGAGACAGCGCACGGGAGGCTGACCCCGCTGCCCCCGTCCGGCAACTCGGCCGAAATATACGTCTTCTGGGAAATGTGGGGTCCGCGAAGGCGCTGCTACGCTTCACTAGTGAGGCAAGCCAGCCATGGGACCCTACTCTGAAGCGTTGCCAAAGGTCCGCGAGGGTATGACCCCGGAAGAGAATGCTGCCACGCATCCCCCTGGCTACCTGCTCGACGAGTCGAACCCCGATATCGTCACGCTACGACGCAAGGACGGCACCTTCGTCGCCGCCTTCAGCACCCAGGGCGCGACGAAGGAGGGCATCAGAGACACCGCCATGGAAGACTCCGGGAACCCTACATCCCCCCGCAAGGCACGAGGAAGAGGACCGGTAGGAGACCCGGCCCGCGTCTCAACGCAAGCGTGAAGATACCGTCCTCTTGTAGTTGGTGGGGAACGTCGCAAACGATCCTGCCTATTCCTCCCGACACAGCCGGGGTGGGATCTCACCGGCCCGGCCACCTTGCTGCGTGGTAGCATGGACCTTACGCGAGACCGACCGGAAGGAGAACGCATGACCGAGCGTGAACGCCGCGCGGGCTCAGGCGGTACCGAGGACAACGTACGGGACGAGCTCGACGAGGCCGCAGAGCGGGGCAAGCACGGCCGAGACGCCTCGAAGGGGGCCGTCGAGGAAGAGGAGCAAACGGGCGGCCCGGGCGGCGTCAAGGACAACGTCGAAGACGAGTGGGACGAATCTCAGGAACGTTGAACCGAGCCTCTGCATAGGGACGGTTCGCGATCCGCCCGGGAACTGCGCCGGCCTCCGTCCTAACGAACCCGGCGTTGATGGGGGTTCGTGCGGGAGCGCTTGAAGATGCGATCTAGGTAACGGTCGGCGGCCCAGGCACCGGCGGCGCCCCCCAGGACACCGAGTACGACGTCGAACACGGAATCCGGCAGGGTGTTGGAGATGGCCACGCCCATCAGGGAGAGCAGGATCTCTATGCCCTCCCAACCCACGGCGCCGAGCATCCCTATAACCGAGCCTGTGATAACGGCCCTCCTGGGCGTGTTGAAGAAATCGTCGTGTCCCCCGCTCCGGTAGATGATCTCGGCCAGGATCATGACCAGCGTGAAGGGCGTGAGGAAGTGGGCTATCTCGTCGTAGAGCGGGATGGGCTCGAAGAGCTTCCAGAGGAACCCGGCCGCGTTCAGGGCTATGCAGAACAGGATGAGGAGTACTATATATCTCCTGGGCATCTTCTAGAGTCCCGGGAGCCCGTACTGGAACACGCCCTCCGGAACCTCGTGGCAGTGTCGGCACCTCGCCTCGTAGCTCTCCTCTGCCCCGACGAGTATGGTTGGCGCGGAGACGGGGGCCGGCCTCCCGTTTATGAGCCGCTGCGAGCGTGAGGCGTCCCTTCCGCACCGGGCGCAGATGGCCCTGAGCTTTACCACCTCGTCGGCCTCGGCGAGAAGCCTCGGCATTGGCCCGAAGGGCTCGCCGCGAAAGTCCATGTCGAGGCCCGTCGCGAGTACCACGTAGCCGCCGTCGGCGAGATCCCGGCACGACTCGACTATGTCCCCGTCGAAGAACTGTGCCTCTTCGATGGCTACCACATCCGTGGTCTCGTCCACCCTCTCCAGAAGCTCCCCGCTGGTCGCGACGGCCGTGGCCTCGTGTGGGACACCGTTATGGGAGCGTATCTCTGTACGCTCCGTGCGGGTGTCTATGGCGTGCTTGAAGACCTGCACGCTGCGCCTGGCGTAGAGGGCGCGGCGGACACGCCGGATCAACTCCTCCGTCTTGCCCGAGAACATCGAGCCCGTTATGACGATGAGGGAGCCGGTCGTTCTCGTGGCGGCTTCCAGGGGCGTTTCGAAGGTGCTGGTCATGGCCCGTATTCTACGCCCCACGCGCGCCTTTACATGGAACAGTGAGCCCTCCATCGTTCCGACCGACCAGCGGCTCTCTGATTCCTAATTCTCCAGCGTGTTCTGGGCCATCCTTATGGAGGCGGCGTCCACCATCTGGCCGTCCACGCTGACCGAGCCAGAGCCGGCGGCGTTTGCCTCCTCGTAGGCGGCGACCACTTTCCGTGCCCACTCCACCTCTCTCTCGGTCGGCGAGAAGGCCCCGTTTACGACGGAGATCTGGGCGGGATGGATGCACCA
Organism: Rubrobacter sp.; assembly: GCA_036280905.1. Classification (GTDB taxonomy): domain Bacteria; phylum Actinomycetota; class Rubrobacteria; order Rubrobacterales; family Rubrobacteraceae; genus Rubrobacter_D. Next base: position 4,786 of record DASUPX010000043.1, read on the forward strand.
CTTGCCGTCGAAGCCGAGGGAGCGGGCGCGGAGACAGCTCTCACGAAGGCCCTCTTCGTCGCCGTAGTCGGCGACCGGTCCATCGAGGACGAGCACGCCCGCGGCGCGGGCGGCTACCACGATACGCTGCATGACGTAGTGGAAGCGGTGGCCGGGGTAGGCTTCGTCCCACTCGTCCATCACGCCGATGCTCGTCAGGGGCATCCGCAGGGTCGCCGCAAAGTCTCCGGGACCGAAGTGGATCGCTTCGAGGCGATCCGTGGCGCGGGCTATAGTGTCGGCATTGACCAGGCCCTCGGCGCTCTCTATCTGGGCCTGGAGCCTTGTTTTGCCCACGTCCAGGCCCGTCGCGAGCTCCAGCCCCTCCAGCAGGACAGAGACGGCGTGGAGGTCCTGGGGCCGGTTCACCTTGGGGATCATGACGGCATCGAGGCAGCCGCCGGCCGCTTCTACCACCTCGATCAGGTCGCGGTAGAAGAACGGCGTACCGAGGGCGTTGGCCCTGAAGAGCGTGGGACGGTCGCGCCAGTCGAGTTCCTGCAGCGCGCGGATCACATCCCCGCGCGCTGAGGCCTTGTCTTCGGGGGCCACCGCGTCTTCGAGGTCCAGAAAGACTGCGTCTGCGTTCGAGGCGAGTGCTTTCTCCACCATGTTCCGCCTGGTGGCGGGAACGGCGAGGAGGGAGCGGACGGCCCTCACGCTATCTGTCTAGCAGCGTCTCTACCGGTTCTCCGCGCAGGGAGGCGTCGAGCACCTCCATGGGGTGGACCATCGGTATGCCGTCGTGGCCCATCCTCTTGAGGGAGGCCTGTATCTGGAGCATGCAGCCGGGGTTGGAGGTCACGATCATCTGCGCCCCGGTCTTCAGGATGTTGTTTGCCTTGCGCTCCCCGAGTTCGGCGGCGGGCTCGGGCTCGACCATGTTGTAGATGCCGGCGGACCCGCAGCAGACCTCGGCCTCCGCTATCTCCTTCACGTCCATCCCCGGTATCTGCTTGAGGGTCTGCCTGGGTTGCTTCCTGACGCCCTGCGCGTGCGCCAGGTGGCAGGCGTCGTGGTAGGCGGCTGTGACGGGAAGCGGGTTGCGCTCGGCCACGGGCCCCAGCTCCTGCAAGAACTCCGAGACGTCGCGGACGGTGGCGCTGAAAGCCTCGGCCCTCTCGGCGTAGTCGGGGTCGTCGCGCAGCAGGTACCCGTACTCCTTCATCGTGGAGCCGCAGCCTGCGGCGTTCACGATCACGTTATCCAGGTTCAGATGCTCGAAGGTGTCTATCGTCTTGCGGGCGAAGTCGAGTGACTCCTCTTCGCGGCCGGCGTGGGTGGAGAGGGCACCGCAGCAGCCCTGTTCGGGCGCTATGATCTCGCAGCCCTCGGCTGCGAGGACCCGGACGGTGGCGGCGTTCACCGGCGAGAAGAAGACACGCTGCACGCAGCCGGTCAGGACGCCGACCCTGCGGCGTCTCTCGCCGACCGGGCCCGTTACCTCTGGGATCTTCTCCTCCTTCGGAAGGTCTGGCAGGAGCGCCTCCATGGCGCGCATCCTGGCCGGGATGCGCTGCATGATGCCGGCCTTGCGCAGCTTGTCCCCGATGCCGAAGCGCTGGTAGAGGCGCATGGGCGCGGCGAGGGCGCGCAGCCGGTTGGGATATGGGAAGAACTGGAAGATCATCTCCCTGAAGGCCCTGTCGTCGGCGCGGCGCTCGTAGCGGCGCTCGACCTGCTGGCGCGTGGCCTCGATGAGCTTGTCGTACTGCACGCCAGAGGGGCAGGCCGTGACGCAGGCCATGCACCCGAGGCAAAGGTCCCAGTGACGAACCATCTCGTCGTTCATGGGCTCCTCTTTGAGGCCCTTGTTCATCAGGTAGATGCGCCCGCGCGGCGAGTCCATCTCCTCCCCGAAGAGAACGTAGGTCGGGCACGTCGGCAGGCAGAAGCCGCAGTGGACGCAGTCGTCTATGAGGTCCTTCTCGGGCGGGTGATGGTCGTCGAAGGCGGGGAACACGTAGGAGCCGCTCTCGGCCCTTGCCTCGCCGATCGTCTGCTGGATAGAGTCGCCCGCGGCGCGGGTTGACTGGCCGATATCCTCGGGGCTTCCGGCGCCGATGGCACCGGCCATCGCCTCGCCACCAGTCGTGGCCTCGGGGTTCTGACGCTCGGTCGCGTCCGTGGCGCTGTAGCGGTCCTCCCCGCCGGAACCGTTGCGTTCGGTCACTAGATGCCTCCCAGGAATCTACCGGGGTTCATGTTGTAGCCCGGATCGAACTTCTCTTTGACCCGCCGTGTGAGGCCGAGGTAGTCGCCAACAGGACCCCACACCTCCAGCCGCTCCTTGACGGAGAGGGGGGCCTCCTGCACCACCACGCTGCCGCCCCTGCGGACCCGAATCTCCCGCACCTCCTCCACGACGGCGACGAGCCCGTCGTCTTCGCCGGAGAGCCCCGCGAACGTTACACCGATCCCGGCGTGGCCCGAGAGACGGGCCTCGACGCCGGCGCGCTCCGCCGCCCCGCGGACCGAATCGAGAACGGCCGAGAGGTCGGCGGGCGGGGCGCCTATCTTGAGCGCCACGTCCCCCTTGGCCCAGGGCCGTCGCGTGAAGTCGTCCCAGAACTCGTCGCCGTCTTCCTTGCCGAGCAACTTCGCCTCGCCGTGCGAACGCAGTAGCTCCACCGCGGCGGATGACTGCGCCTCGACGGCCGGCTCTATGCCCTCGAACAGCGCGGCGATCACGCCGCGGTCGTCCTCCCAGCGCATCTCCAGGGCGTCGAGCACGAACTGGCTGGCGCTCGAATGCGTGAGAGCCTGCGCCACCTCCGGGATCTGGTCAGGTTCGTCAACCTCCACGAAAACGGTCCTGGCGGTCTCCCGGATCGGGTGTAGCCTGAAGTTGGCCTCGGCGATGACGCCAAGGGTCCCGAGGGAGCCGGTAAACAGCTTGGAGAGGTCGTAACCGGCCACGTTCTTGACGACCTTGCCGCCGGCCTTTGCCACCGTGCCGTCTGCGAGCACCACCTTGATGCCGATGATCAGATCCCGCACCGTGCCGTACCTGAGGCGACGCGGCCCTGAGGAGTTGGCAGCCACCAGGCCGCCGACGGTCCCCCCTTCTTCCTGGGGGTCGATGCCGAGCAGCTGGTCCGATTCGGCGAGGCTCTCCTGAAGGTCCTCCATCTTCAAGCCGGCCTGGGTGCGCACTATCTGATCCCCCGGCACGTGCTCGATGATCTCGTTCATGCGCGAGGTGCTGAGGATGAGATCCACCCGCGTCGGCGGGTTCCCGAGGCCCATCTTCGTGCCGCCGCCGCGCGGCGAGACGGCGAGCCCCTCACGACCAGCGAGCTTCATGACCTCGCTGGTCTCCTCGATCGTGCCTGGCTCGACCACGAGGGAGGGTTCGACGCCTTCTACGGCGTCCTCGGCCGTGGCCTCCCTCACGTTGTCCGCGCCGACGATGTTCTGCAGTTCTTCCGTTGGCAGGTTCTGGGTCTGCATTAGAAGTTCTCCGCGAGACCGGCCTTCTGGACCGGGTGCATGTGGAAGGGACCGGGACGCTCGCCACAGAGGCGGGGCGTCGGAAAGATTTTGCCGGGGTTGCAGATCCTGTGCGGGTCGAAGGCGCACCTGAGCAGCTGCATCACGTCCATGTCATCCGAGGTGAACATCTGGGGCATGTACTTCATCTTGTCGCGCCCGATGCCGTGCTCGCCCGTGAGCGACCCGCCGTGCTCCAGGCAGGCGAACACGATCTCCCCGGCAAGCTCCTCGGCCTTGTCGGCCTCGCCGGGAACGTCGTTGTCGTAAAGGACGAGCGGGTGGAGGTTGCCGTCTCCGGCGTGGAACACGTTGGCGACCCTCAGGCCGTACTCCTCGCTAAGCTCCGCTATCTTCTTGAGGGTGGCCCCGAGCTCCGTGCGCGGGACGACCCCGTCCTGGACGTAGTAGTCGTTGGAGATGGAGCCCATGGCGCCGAAGGCGGCCTTGCGGCCCTTCCAGAACAGGGCGCGCTCCTCGTCGTCCTCGGCGACCCTTATCTCCGAGGCGTTGTTGTTCTCGCAGACCTGTATCACCTGGTCGAACTGCTTGGCGACCTCGGCCTCGGGGCCGTCGAGCTCCACGATCAGGATCGCGCCCGCCTCGGGGAAGCCGGGGGAGACCTGCTTCTCGACCGCCTGGATGGTAAGCGAGTCCATCATCTCTATGGCGGCCGGCAGGATGCCGCCGCCGATGATCCCGGAGACAGCCCCGCCGGCCTCCTCCGTGTCCTCGAAGGCCGCGAGCAACGTCCTTACGGCCTCCGGCTGGCGCAGGATCCTGAGCGTTATCTTGGTGGCTATGCCAAGGGTGCCCTCGGAACCGACGAAGGCCCCCAGAAGCTCGTAGCCTGGGGCGTCGGGTGATTTCCCGCCGCCGATGTGGACCACCGAGCCGTCGGGCAAGACGACCTCGGCGCCCATCACGTGGTTGGTGGTGAAGCCATACTTGAGGCAGTGGACGCCGCCCGAGTTCTCGGCGAGGTTGCCGCCGATGGAGGAGACGACCTGGCTCGCCGGGTCGGGTGCGTAGTAGTAGCCCTCGCCGGCGACCTCCTGCGAGACCCACACGTTTATCACGCCGGGCTCGACCACGACGCGCCCGTTGGGGATGTCTACCTCGAGGATACGCCGCAGCCTGGTCAGGACTATCAGGACGCCGGACTCGACGGGGAGAGCCCCCCCGGAGAGACCCGTGCCCGAGCCCCTGGCGACGAAGGGAACGCCCTCGTCGTAGCAGGCCCTGACCACCTGCTGGACCTGCTCGGCCGATTCTGGTAGGACGACGAGGTCGGGGATCACGCGGTAGTTCATCAGGCCATCACACTCGTAAGTACGCAGCTCTTCACGCTTGTGTATGACACCCTCGGGACCGAGGATCTCTTGCATCGTCTCTATAAGTTGCCCCCGGTCCATGCGGACCCTCCTCCCGGAGCCCTAGCTCCCTATCTCGTGCCCCGACGACTCTTCTACAAGCGTCAGGAGCGCGGAATGGTCCTGGCCCCCTCTTCCCAGCATCTTCAAGGTCTCAAACATCTGATCGACGACCGCGGTGACGGGAAGGGACACCCCGTACTCCCTGCCGGCCGCAAGCGCTATCCCCAGATCCTTGTGGTGCAATTCTACCCGAAAGCCGGGATCGAAGGAATGCCCGAGCATCTTCTCCCGTTTGACCTCCATGACCTTGTTTCCGGCGAGCCCGCCACCGAGCACGTCCAGGATCTTCTCCGGGGAGACGCCGGCCTTGGAACCCAACACAAGCGCCTCCGAGACGGCCTCGATGGTGAGCGCGACCACGATCTGGTTGGCAGCTTTTACCACCTGCCCCGTCCCAACGGGCCCGACGTGGGTAACAGTCTTGCCCATGACCTCGAAGAGCGGAAGCGCCCGCCCGAAGTCCTCCTCGCTCCCGCCGACCATGATGGAGAGCGTCCCGTCTATGGCCCCCACGTCCCCCCCGCTTACCGGCGCGTCGAGCATAGAGGCGCCATGTTCTTCGGCCCTACCGGCCAGCTCTTCCGTAACAACGGGTGAGATCGTGCTCATGTCCACGATCAGGGCGCCTTCCCTGACGCCCTCCAGTACGCCGTCTTCCCCGGCGAGCACCTCCTCGACCTCGGGCGAGTCGGGCAGCATGGTGATGATTACATCAGACCGCTCCGCGACCTCCCTCGGGGTCTCCGCGACGGTAGCACCGTCAAGTTCCTCGGCCTTCTCACGGGTGCGGTTGTACACCACCAGGTCGTAGCCCGCCTCGACGAGGTTCTCCGCCATCGGTTTGCCCATGATCCCGAGCCCGATGAAACCAACCGTCTCAACCATCTCTCTCCCCTTCCCTGAGCCTCAAGTCAGCCACCGAAACGTTCTCGCCACGCAACTCTTCTGGCAACCAGGCCAGGCTCTCCTCTGTGGTCTGCGTGGTCGGGTTGTATTCGAGGCCGACGTAACCCTCGTA
>DASUPX010000044.1:0-3486 GCA_036280905.1 Rubrobacter sp.
CTTGTCTTCTATGTCCGTGATGTTCTGGACGAACGTCACGTCGTAGTTGCGGCTCCTCAGGTACCTGACCACAACATCCCAGAACAGGGGCGCCCGCGCGTTGCCGATGTGGATATGATCGTAGACGGTGGGACCGCAGACGTAGAGCCCGATCCTGCCGTCCTCCCCGACTTCGACCGTGCCGGTGCTCAGGCTGTCTCTTACGCGTATGCTCATGTCCCTAGTCTAGCCTCTCCTGCCCGAACTATCCTCTCCCGCGCCCCGTCGGCACCAAGTACCGCGAAGAGGTAGCCCATCTCGGGCCCCCTGTTCCTGCCGGTGAGCGCGAGCCTCAGAGGATGGAGCAGGTCGCGGGCCTTGATCCCCCGCTCCTTCGCCCAGGCACGGAGCCCGGCGACGAAGCTACGCGCTGACTCCACACCGTCGAATCGCCGGCCCTCCAGTTCCGCCGCGACGTAGGCGAAGACCTCGCCACTCGAATCGGGTAGCCCGGCCACGAAGCCAGAAGGGTCGACGGGGTCCGTGATCTCCCGCAGTAGCCCCGTGGCCTCGGATAGCGTACGCATCTCCTCCCTTACTGCCTCCACCGCGGCCAGCTCCCGTCCGTGCGGCAGCGGCCCGTCGAGGAAAGGCTCCAGACGCCGACGAAGCTCCTCCGGGGATAGGCTTCGGATATGGGCGGCGTCAAAGAACAGGAGACGGTCGGGATCGAAGACCGCCGGGCTCGCCCCGAGGCGCGACGGGTCCCATTCGTCCGCGAGCTCGGCGAGGCCGGAGAATTCCTCCTTTCCCTGCGGGTGGTTCCAGCCGAGCAGCGCGAGGTAGTTCACCAGGGCCTCCGGCAGATACCCTTCCCGACGGTACTCGGCGATGCTAGCGGCACCGTGACGTTTGCTTAGCTTCTTGCCGTCAGGCCCCAGGATCACGCCGAGATGGATGAACCGGGGCTTATCGGCGTCCAGGGCCTCGTAGAGCAGACCCTGGCGGGCCGTGTTGGAGAGGTGCTCCTCGCCCCGGATCACATGCGTTATCCCCATCTCCGCATCGTCGACCACGACGGCGAAGTTGTAAGAAGGGGTGCCGTCGGACTTCAATATAACGAAGTCGTCCACGGCCCCGAACGTGACCTCCCCCCGCAACCCGTCTCTAAAGCTACCGCTGCGCTCCGGGGGCCGAAAGTACAGCGCGTGCCTTCCCGCCTCGTCCGCTTTCTCGTAAGCCAGGTTGGCCCCAACCAGAGGCTCCGCGGCACGCTCGTAGGTCTCCAGGCGCTCGCTCTGCCGGAATGGGCCTTCGTCGAAAGACAGCCCGAGCCAGGCGAGGTCTTCCACTTGCGCCCGCTCGAACTCCGGGGCGCTCCGCTCCCTGTCGGTATCCTCGATACGGAGAACGAGGTCCCCCCCATGATGCCTGGCGAAAAGGTAGTTGAAGAGGGCCGTGCGCGCGCCGCCGACGTGGAGCAAGCCCGTCGGGCTGGGGGCGAACCGTACCCTGACCGCGCTCAACGGCCCTCTAGCAGGCACACTGCCTGTGCTGCCACGCCCTCGCCGCGGCCCGTAAAGCCGAGGTGCTCGCTCGTCGTGCCGCGCACGCTCACGCGGGAGCTGTCCACCCCTAGGGCGACTGCGAGGTTGGCCCGCATGGCCCCCCTGTGGTCCCGGATCTTGGGTCGCTCGCAGACCACCACGGCGTCCACGTTGGAGACCTCCCACGTCCCCCCGATCAGAGCGCGTACCTCACGCAGCAACCAGATGGAGTCGGCGTCCCGAAACCGCTCGTCCGTGTCGGGGAAGTAGTGGCCGATGTCTTCGAGGCCGGCGGCCCCGAGCAGGGCGTCGGTTACAGCGTGGGCCAGGACGTCAGCGTCAGAATGACCGAGGAGACCTCTGTCAAATGGGATCTCTACCCCGCCAAGTACGAGCCTGCGGCCCTCTTCCGGCGCCGCGAACGCGTGCACGTCGATGCCGAGCCCGACCCGCATCACGACCGGACCTCCTGCGTGGCGTCCTCCCGTGCGGCTAGTATCGCTTCCGCGAGGACGAGGTCTTCCGGGGAGGTCAGCTTGATGTTGGTCTTCTCGCCGGCAACGACCTCGACCCTGCCGCCGTCCCGCTCGACGAGCGACGCGTCGTCCGTGGCGGTGCGCAGGTGCTCTTCCGTCAACTCGTGCAGACGGCGCAGCAGCCCGAGGCGGAAGGCCTGTGGGGTCTGTACCGCCCAGAGTGTCGACCTGTCAAGGGTCTTCGAAACAACGCCGTCAGAGGCGGCCTTGATGGTGTCAGATACGGCTATCCCGGGAACCACGCCGTCGGGCCGGCTGGGCGCCCGCGCCGCCTCCACGATGCGCCCGATGAGCTCTGGCGTGACGAGGCAACGAGACCCGTCGTGCACGAGCACGATGGTCTCGGGGTCTTCCTCGCAGATGAGCAGTCCGTTTCTGGTCGAGAGGGAACGCGACTCGCCCGGTTCGGCGCAGGCGGCGTACTTGCTGATGCCGACAGACCTGGCAAGATCTTCGACCATTGGCTCTTTGCCTACGGCGTAGATCCTGGCCACCTCGGGGCAGTCCTCGAAGGCTTGCAGGGTGTACTGGAGGGCTGGCAGGCCGCGGAGCTCTATGAACTGCTTGGGGCGGCCCATGCGGCTGCCGGTCCCGCCGGCGAGCACGAGCGCGATCGCTGTCCCTTGCTCCTCTATCTCGCGCCTTCCCCGGGAACCTCCGAGCCCCTAGGAGAGCCCATCGGTCGTCTCCAGGCTGCGCTGGCGCTCGAGGCCGCGGTGGATGGCGCGGGCGCGGGCCTGTCCGACCCCCTCGACCTCGTCCAGGTCGGCCTCTGACGCCTCCAGCAGCTCTTTCAGGGAACCGAACTCTCTTATGATGCTCTCGGCCACCCTGCCGGGCAGGCGTGGCACGCGCTCGAGCTGACGGTACCCCCTTGGCTTGAGGAAGATGTCCTCAAGCGGGCCGGACGGTCTGTAGCCCAGGGCCCGGGTGAGCTCTACAGAATCAGATAGCTGCTCGGCGGTGAAAGTTCCGAGCTTCTCCCTGACGGAATCGTAGTCCGGCTCATCGGCAACGTAGTCGCGGAGCAGGGCTTCGTACTGCTCGGGAACACCGTGGAAGGCCTGCTCTAGCTGCATCTCGACCAGACGCCCCTCGCTGCCAAGCTCCCTGACGTAGGTTTCTATCTCCTCGGCGATCCTGGCCGAGTACTCGAAGGTAACGACGGCGTTTACGACCTCCCTGAGCGTCACGGCCCCGTCGTACTCGTGCACGGTCAGCCCCCTTGCCTCCTCCCGCAACCTCAGGGTGAATTTCTCCAGCGTGGCGATGGCAGAGTTGGCCTTGGAGAGGACTACCCCGATGTCCTCCAGAACGTGCAACCCGTAGGTACCCTGGTAGAGGCTGACCACCCTCCGCCTCTCCGAGACGGCTATGACCAGGCTCCCGGTCTGCTGCGCCGTCCGGTCGGCCGCGAGGTGGCG
>DASUPX010000045.1:0-8626 GCA_036280905.1 Rubrobacter sp.
TGGGATGCTCGCCGAGGAAGCCCGGGGTAAGCCCTGCTACGAGGCAGTCATGGGGGAGGCCGAGGAAGGCCAACCTTTCTGTGCACATGGCTGCTCGGTTATGCACCTGGCCCAAGAGGGACGCCCTGTCTCTAGCTACGAGATGAGGATCAGGACCCGCTCGGGAAGGAGGAGGTGGGTTAGCGCCTCCAACCTCACCATAGAGACCGAGGAGGGACCCTACCTCGTGCATCTGCTTCGCGATTCGCAGGGGACGCACGACACCCTGGAGATGGCCAAAGGGCTAATACAACTCTCCACAAAGCAAGATGCTCCCGCACCGAGGAGAAAGGACGTCCCCGCTCTTACCCCTAGGCAGCTGGAGGTCTTGAAGTACCTCGCCGAGGGAAAGAACGCCAGGGAGATAGGAGACGAGCTCTACCTGTCTCAGGCAACGGTCAGAAACCACATCAGGGCACTGCTCGAGGCCCTAGGAGCCCATTCTCAGCTTGAGGTCTTGGCCAAGGCCAGGCAGATGGGAGTCCTATAGGAGCCGCCGAGAACCTACCATCCAGTGCACCCGCCTGGTTGCTTTGGTTGATACCTGCATTTTGGTCAAACCTTGTCAGAGAGATAGCCAACCCTGCTCATGTTAGTGCTGCACACCATCCGTAAATTTCCAACGAGGAATACAACCAAGAGCAGAGCCGCTCATACTCGGAGGGCATACAAGAAAGAGCCACTGGGGGAGACGGCTCGCAATACGCAGGAGCGGGTGGCGGCAAATGAAAGCGGTAGATGGTAGCTACTTCGAGGCCTCGAGAAACCGGCTGGTTCGGCGTTTGGGAGAACCTCTCTACGAACACGGGCGCGGAGGTGGAAGGCGCGGGCGTGTAAAGTTGCTCAACGATCTGGCTGGGGCTGGTCTTCCCGTACCAGAGGGGGTGGTGCTCACAGAGGAGGTCCATAGGGTTTTCCTGAAAGAAAGCGGTGTCCTGGAGGGTATCAAGGTAGCCGCTTGGAGAGGGGAAGAGCCTCGGCAGAAGGCTAGCGAGATACGGTCACATTACGGCTCGGCGCCTGTGGAAGCGGCACTTAATCAGGGCATCTGCCAGGCGCTAATAGGCCTTGGGGCTCCGGAAGTAGCCGTGCTCGCAGAGCACTATGAGCAACGTGCACTGAAAACCATCCCTGATGTGGTAGGCGCCGTGCGAGAGGCTTGGCTCTCTGCTGACGGTTTGGAGTGGCAGATCGAGAAGGCTGCCGCTCGTGAGGAAGTCCCCACCTGGCCGGTATTGATCCAGAGGAAGATAAGCCCCCTCTACACCGGTTGGTCCTCCGTCGAAGAGACGCCCATCGAAACGCCTGGGGTAGACGATCGCTTGGGTGAGATGAAGGTGGCACTCTACGACGTAGAACCCTTCGGTGCGGAGAGTCCTGAGCGTAATGGCATAACCCTTCTCACGCTGGAAGCAGCGTCAGTATTGGGGGCTAGTCGTGGGATTTTCTGGGGACTTGAAGGCGGGATGTGGTACGTGCTCTCGGCGGAGATGGAAGGAGACGAAGGGCCAGTACAAGGGCGGTTTTCATGAAAGACATTATCCCTGAGAGTGTGCAGAAGACGCTCGAAGAAGAGTTCGGGGGCCGCTTCGTGCAGCACGCCACAGGAGAAGTTGTAGCCAAAGGCGACGATACCGTTGCTTCGGTGTATCCACAGAGCGCCGAAGAGGTTGAGTCGCTTACCAGGCTCGCCGCCCTACACTCCATACCGCTCGTGGCCAGGGGTGCTGGCACCGCCCTCTACCCTGGCAAGCCACCGCGAGGCCTCACGGTGCGTTTCGATGCGATGCAGCAGATACGGCTTCCGGAAGGAGAAGATGGGAAGTGGGTCGAGGTCGAGCCTGGAGTGACGTGGTGGACCCTCGAGGAGCGGCTGAGCGAGAGGGGCATGGGGCCAAGGGTCTACCCCACCAGCGCGCCAAGGTCCACGGTGGGAGGGTGGCTGGCCGAAAACGGGATCGGGATTGGCTCCTACGAGTACGGTTGGCTGCTTCAGAACGTACTCTCGGTCGAGGTCGTTCTGGCTGGCGGCCAACGGAGCGTCATCGAGGGATCCGAAGCCTTGAGGCACTTCGTCGGGTCCAGAGGCAGCATGGGCTTCATAGTGAGGGCCTGGCTGGCTACGAGGCGCGCAAGCGGAGACGTGCCCGTAGCTGCGCTCTTCCGGGACGCGGAGGACCTCGGGAAGGCCGTCACGGATCTCGACAGAGGCGGTGCGCCGCTGTGGCACCTGGGCATCCTGAACGCCGCAATGGCTCGGGCCAGACGCTTCGAGGTAGGACCCGTCCTCTTCGGTGCTTACCCGAAAGAGAGAGCGACCTGGCTCGAGCCCGCCCTGCAGGGTGCGGTCGAGTCCCATCGAGGGGAGATCCTTCCCCGAAAGGAGGCTCAGCGCGTCTGGGAGCAGAGGTTCTTCCCGGCGGGCCACCTGGGCCCGACCCCGAGGCCGGGCCGGGCTTTGGTCCAGGGTGAACGTTTAGCACAAACGCTCGCAGAGATCGAGAGCAGGTTTGCGGGGGTGGCGATCCAGGGGAGCGTCTCCCGATGGGGAGAGGCGGCGCTCTTGGCCTTCGACCCGGCGGAGGGGAGCACGGGAGTCGTGGACCTCTCCGCTGTTACGGACGCCGAGTTAGTGCAGTTGGCTGGCCGCTCCTGGGTACCACGGCGGAGGTGAGCACGAGCTTCGGCTACTCAGCCCTTCGCACTGGGAACGGGCATGATGGATCACCGGGCCCGACCGGAGTGCGTAACTGGGGCGGACCTCACCATCGGACCTCACCATCTTATAGGCCGGGGAGAGGGTAGCGGGCTTGAGACTATGACCACCCCCGCAACCCCACCAGGGCGCTCATGATGGCCAAAGCGATTGGAGAAACGACCCTGGGGAGGTTGACAGCGTTGAAGGCGGCGTGTCACAGGAGGCACGTAAGTACGCCGCCGCCCGTGGAATTGTACAGGCATGTGAGCGATACCGCCCCGGCCAGCAACCCGAGGAAGAGCTTTCCTTCTGACACTGCTCACATACGTTGACTCCTGGTTAGGAGAGCAGCAAGAAACTAGTCTTACTTACTTGCACTGCTCGGGCACGCCTCGCAGGCCAGCTAGGGTCCAAGCGGAACTCAGCAGGCGCTGTAGATGTCCCCCGGGTGGCCCTCTGTTTACTAGGTGTTCCTTGCGTACCTGCAGATGGTCGTATCAGGACGTGGAAGCCCGCAGGGCAAAAGTAGCCGGACGATGCACTAAGGGCCCAGAGCAAAGTCCGATATGGGACAATAACCGAGCTTCGTTCTACCAGGGGACACTCACAGGGCCGTCAACTCCGACCAGAGATTGAGCACGGCAGGGGCACGTTGAAAAGGCTGGACGCCTAACTCGGTAGCGTTGATGCCAACGCTGATGCCAACCGAGGCGGCATCAGGCGGTACCAGGCGGACTCCTCGTTCGTTTCGAGCCGACAGAAATGGCTTACTTAGGCCGTTTCGCGGACCTCGCGGCGCCAGGCGGACCTATAACAGCAAACTCGTAATGAGCAGGTCCGCGGTTCGAGTCCGCTCGTCGGTTCAGTAGCCTGTACTGAGGACACGAAGCGTTCGCTCCTCCTAACCTCGTGGAGGCTGTATAGAATAGGGTGCAATCAGCTGATGGGGGTTGGCGATGCGACACGTAGTTCTCGGAGCGGGTGGAGTCGGCGGACTTGTCGGCGGTGCGCTCGCAAAGGTTGGTCATCCGGTGACCCTGCTCGTGCGTCCTGGCCGGAGGGATGTCTACCCCGAGCGCCTGAGAGTTCAGAGCGAGCCGTTCGGGAACTTCGAGGCACCGGTACGGGTCGCCGATCACCTCGACGAGCAGTTTGACGTCGTCTGGATCGCGGTAAAGGCAACCGCGCTCGAATCGGCACTTAGTACCATTGCTCCGGAAGTACTGGGAGATGGCGTCTTGGTGCCGCTGCTAAATGGCGTAGATCACGTTAGCTGGCTGCGCGATCGGTACGGTGCCGAACGGGTCTTACCGGGGACGATAAGGGTCGAAGCCGAGCAAGTGGGGCCGGGGCGAGTCCGGCACCTCTCTGCGTTTGCTGATGTGCAGGTCGCGCCGAAGCCGGCAACGCGGGAGCGAGCGGAGACCTTGTGTGAAGAACTGCGTGATGCAGGGGTGGGCTGCGAAGTGCAAGACGACGAGATAACCATGCTCTGGAGCAAGCTCTGCTTCCTGGCACCGTTTGCACTGGTGACCACGGCTTCCGAAGGTTCCCTCGGGGCTGTCCGGGCGGACGCAGGCCGGTGGGCAAGCTTGGAGCAGTGCGTTAATGAGGTCTGTGCCGTCGGGGTAGCCGAGGGAGCTATGGTGGCTCCCGAGCCGATCCTAACAGTACTCGAAGGGCTGCCCAGCGGTTTCCGAAGCTCGATGCAAAAGGACGTGGCGGCGGGGAGGATGCCGGAGCTCGATGCCATCGCAGGACCCATCCTCCGTGGCGGTAGTGAGCACGGCATCGAAGTGTCAGCGACTCGTTCCCTCGTGGAACGGGTTGTGGCCCTGAAATGACGGCGAATGAACGGTCAGGAGGTCCCGTGCCTTCCGCAGTTAGCTCCGCCGCCTTTCGTCTCTCCCAGGTAGGGCGGTGATGTTGCCTGACTGGAGCGTAGATTGCAGCCCGAAAGGTTCGGATCGGCAGTGGTTCGATGGCTCGCTAGAAGGCTCGCTAGAAAAGAGGGTTATGTCCGTAAAGTCACATCAGCAAAGGCGCAACCAACTCTATTACAGCAATATTACCGTCAACCGATCCCCCAACAACGCTAACTCACGCAGGGAAGAATGGCCGTGAGCATCGGGACCGCGCTGACGGCCAAGTTAGGCTTGGAGTACCCGATCGTTTCGGCCCCCATGGGCGGCGTCGCTGGGGGTAGTCTGGCCGCTGCAGTCTCCAATGCCGGCGCCTTGGGGCTGGTCGGCGGCGCTTACGGCGACCTCGACTGGTTGCGCACCGAGCTCTCCAAAGCCAGGCGTGAATCGAAGCGTCCCTGGGGCGTGGGTCTGATCACTTGGCACGCCACGCCGGAAGCCGTGGAGCTCACCCTGCGCTACGAGCCGCACGCGTTCATGCTCTCCTTCGGCGACCCGCGACCATTTGTCCCGGCTATCAAGGAGGCGGGGTGCACGCTGATCTGCCAGGTGCAGGACGTAGAAGAAGGGATGGCCGCCAAGGCGGCAGGCGCGGACATCATCGTCGCGCAGGGGACTGAAGCCGGCGGACACGGCGCGGACCGCTCTACGTTGCCGCTGGTACCCGCGGTAGTCGACGCGGTGGCGCCGACCCCGGTGTTGGCCGCCGGCGGCATCGCCGACGGGCGAGGCGTAGCAGCCGCACTCATGCTCGGCGCTCAGGGAGCCCTGATAGGAACGCGCTTCTATGCAGCCATCGAGGCCCTAGGTCATGAAAGCGCCAAGGAATACATCGTGGCTGCTAAGGGTCGTGACACAGAGCGAACGCGGGTCTTCGACGTTGTGCGCCAGCATGCATGGCCTCGGCCTTACACTGGACGCGCCATACGTAACCGCTTCATGGAACGCTGGGGCAGAAGAGAGGATGATCTCGGCGAGGCGCTGGACGAAGAAATCCCCAGGTTCCGAGCCGCGGTCAGGGAGGGAGACTTCGATACGGCGATGATATGGGCCGGGGAGGGAGTAGACCTGATCTCGGACGTGGCCCCCGCCGGTGAGCTTGTGAGACGCATCGGTGCGGAAACCGAAGCTTGTCTGCGGCACACGAGCGAACTCTTACGTAAGACCTAATTACGAGACTGGCCCGATGTGAACCCGCAAGGGTTAGAGGTGGACAATCGTCTTGGGCGGACACGAGGGTGATATTGACACCACTCCGACACCACCGGGAGCGCAATACGGTGCAACGCGTAGCAACTAGAAGCAGAGAAAGCCGCCCAAATATGCGGGATTTGCAAGCCCGTGCAACCCCCTGCAACGCGTGATAGATCACTCGTAAAGAGACTAGGTCAGCGGTTCGAGTCCGCTCGTCGGCTCTCTAGATCGGCGTAGATAAGCCGAGTACACTGAATGAGCGGATCGCCTGCTTAGCTGCAAGAGACATTTGATACCACTCTGACGTCCCGACCGCTTAGCACTTCGAGGTAACGTCAGGGACCAGACGCCTATCGAGCAAGTTCAACGATGCCTACCACCCCGCCGTAGGCGGACCGTTTAGAATGCCGATTACCCGCGGTGGGGCTGCACGGATGAGAGTTGTGAATCGTTTTGGCACGGGGCAACGCAACTGGACACCGTCACGCCGGGGCGATGTCGTGCTGGTCAGCGGTTGCATCTCGGGGATCGGAAGGGCCTGCGCGCTCGCCTTGGGGAGGCAAGGGTTCTACGTCTTCGCCGGGGTTCGCACCGCGGCTCAGGCCAAGGCCACAAAACGCGAGAGCATAGAGAACCTCACCCCCGTTTACCTGGACGTCACCGACGAGCGTTCTATCCGAGCCGCGGCCGAGGAGATCGCCGCCTACGTCGGGGAGGCGGGACTCTGGGGCCTGGTCAACAACGCCAGGATCACTGTGATAGGTCTGCTGGAGGTGTTGCCGATCGGCGAGCTACGCCGCCAGCTGGAGGTCAACGTCCTCGGGCAGGTAGCCGTCACTCAGGCCTTCTTGCCGTTGATCCGACAGAGGGAAGTCGGTCGCATCGTGAACGTGGGCTCCGTAACCGGACGAGTCTCATTTCCGTTTGCGGGACCTTACTCCTCCTCCAAGTCGGCCCTCGCGGCGCTCACAGACTCGCTGCGGGTGGAACTGAGACCGTGGGCATCTCGGTCTCGCTCGTTGAGGCGGGCAACGTGCGGACCCCCATATGGGAAAATCACCTCAAGAGCGTGCACGGGCTCCTAGCGGGGCTTTCGCCCGAGTGGCGAGCGCTCTACGAGGATGCCCTGGCGGCGGACATAAAGATGGTAAGGAGGATAAGCAAGGGGGGGTAACCCACCAGCGGGGGTGGCAGAAGCGGTCGTGCACGCGCTCACGGCCCCGAGACCGAAGAGCCGCTACCTGGCAGGGAGCGGTGCCAGGTCCCTTGCGATGATCACCAAGTTCTTGCCGGACGGGCTACGCGACTTGCTCGTGGCCAAATTCATGGGTCTTGACATCGAGAGACGTAGTCGGTGGAGACCATCCTAGGCACCTACCCGCGAGGCTCCGTTCCAATTGAAAGACAATTACGGTGGCTTTGATGGAGACTGAGGCACCGACCGC
The DNA here is from genome assembly GCA_036280905.1 of Rubrobacter sp. GTDB lineage: Bacteria > Actinomycetota > Rubrobacteria > Rubrobacterales > Rubrobacteraceae > Rubrobacter_D. Next base: position 7,299 of record DASUPX010000045.1, read on the forward strand.
TAGGTCACCGACTCGCGGAGTCGACGGGTCTCTTGTGTACAGGACAGCGTGCAGGGTACATAAGGTCCAACCCTAAGAAGAAAGGAGCGAAGAGATCGTGCGAGCGATGGTCACACCGCGATTCGGAGGGGCCGATCTCTTCGAGGAGCAAGACGTTGAAAGACCGGAACCCGGAGCGGGCGAAGTCCTGGTGAGGGTGGTCGCCGCCGGAACCAACCCCGTGGACGCCAAGTTCCGTGCAGAAGGCGACTCCATCGGGCTCGAGGCGCCGATCGTCCTGGGCGCCGACGTCTCGGGCGTAGTCGAGGAGGTGGGGCCTGGAGTCGCCGAATTCTCCCCGGGCGATGAGGTCTATTACACGCCCGAGGTCTTCGGCCCGCGCTCCAACGGCGCCTATGCCGAGTATCACGTCGCTGGGGCCGACATCGTGGCCGGGAAGCCCGCCTCGCTCTCCCATGAGGAGGCCGCCGCGGTGCCGCTGGCCGGTGGTACGGCCTTTGAGGCGTTGGTGAGGAGGCTCGCCCTGAGGGTGGGGGAGACCATCCTGATCCATGGCGGGGCGGGCGGGGTGGGCTCGTTCGCCGTCCAGATCGCCAAGGCTGCGGGTGCCAGAGTTCTGGCAACTGCCGGCCCAGACAACCAGGAGCTTCTCGAAAAGCTCGGCGCTGACGTGGCTATAGACTACCGGGGCCAAGACGCGACGGAGGTTGCCCTTGAGCAGACGAGCGGTGTCGGCGTGGACGCCGTTTTCGACGCCGTGGGCGGTGAGACGGTCGTGGATAGCATCCCCGCGACGAAGCCCTTCGGCCGCCTGGCGACCATACTAGGGGCGCAGGGCGACCTCACCCCGCTCTACCAGAAGAATCAGACCCTATACGGCGTGTTTCTCACGCGCGAGCGGGCGCGGCTCGAGGAGCTGGGCACTTTAATCGAGCGGGGCCAGGTACGCCCCCTAGTCGACGAGGTGCTTCCGCTAAGAGCGGTGGGCAAGGCCCACGAGCGGCTGGACTCGGGCCACGGTCGCGGGAAGGTCATTCTCAGGGTCAGGGAGTAGAGAAGACCACTCACCGAAGAGTAAGTTAGGTAGCGTCGACGGAGGGCCATCGGGAGGAAACTGGGGGCATCATGCCAGCGGAGCCCCTCCCCCAGCTGCGTACACTGAGGAGCGGCGACACATGATTCACGGTCTTTTGACACCACTCTGACACCACCGGGAGCGCAATACTTGGCAACGCTGAGACAGGCAGAGCAAAGAAACCTCCCTAGAAATGAAGGTTTTGCAGGCCTCTGCAACCATCTGCAACACGTGAATTATCACTCGTAATGAG
>DASUPX010000046.1:0-6418 GCA_036280905.1 Rubrobacter sp.
TCTTTAGGAGGCGCCGAAGGTCCGAAAACCCTCTCAAGGCGAAGTTCGCAGAATAACCCCTCCACGCACTTGGGTGACTAGAGGTTGAGAAGAGGGCTTGCCATCAGACGGTTGTTCAAGTCTTTATTGACATACCTGAACAGCGCCTGTGTCTGCGTTGAGGGGTCGCCCCGGTTGTTGCCCCTAACGATGCTGCTACAGCACCACGTAGATCAAGGCCGCCGCGAACACCCCTGCGCCGATAAGCATAATGTGTATCCGCGCCCCCCGCATTCTGCGCCTCCGTAAGGCGTGGTACTCGAACCCCGCGAAGGCCATGATCCCCAGATAAAATACTATGCTCGGCGAATCCAACCCGCTCGCCAGGATGGTGTGCGCGAGCGCCAGCGGGACGGCGAACCACACCAGGCGGTGCAGCCGCTTCCAGTTCCTGCCCAGCGCCCGCTGCGCTCGGTCGGTAGAGGTGGCGAGCATGGCGACGAACACCACCGTCGCGAGGAGGCCGAGGACGATGCCCGTTCTGGTGAACTGCGGCAAGAGCGGCAGCGAAAGGTCGAACAGCTCCCAAACGCTCACGACAGAATGCGCCACGAACCACACACCCGCGCTGATGCCCAGAGGTTTGCGGAGTCTTGCCAGGGCCCGGGTTCTACGTCCACTAGCGTACCGCTCGAAGCGCAGCAGGTTAGACGGAACGAGTGCGCCTACGAGAAAGAAGGTGCCAAGATAAGCGCTGATGCCCGTAACTTCCGTGACCCCGGCGAAAGACAAGACTGACAGGAGTCCCGCGAGCACGACGTTGGTCGCAACAATGAGCCGCGTCGGTCGGGAGCGTCCGGCCTCCGCCGAGGAAGGCTCCCGTGCGGCGAAGTCGTCGAGGGTGTCCGGCACCGCAGCATCTCCTTCCCGAGGGTCGCTCCATCAGAATAACGGCACAAATCAGCGCATGCATCTCCGCGATCTCGCGATTACTCATCCGGGGGACCGTCCCCGTGAGGCTTAGCAATAGGAGGCCCTTCCGGGAACAGCCTACACGCGAACTTCCTAGAATCCCCTTCCACGCACTCCTCGGGCGTACCTTCATGATCAGCTTCATCCACTCGCTCCACCGCTAGTTCGTCTCGCTGCTCGGGCGGTATTCTCGGGACGCCGTTTCCTAATGGCTTCGGCAATACGCCGCGCATCGTCCCGATCGTGCGCTCCTCCGCTGCAAACGGACCCCTGAGAACGCCTCCCAAGACCTACAGCGAAGGCTCCTCTGCCCGGGTGCCAACAAAGCGAAGTGCAAATGGACTACGCAATATGATGGATGTGGCGTCGGACGCGCGCCCGAAGCCCACCCGATGGATGGGAATCCCTGCTCACCGATCGGACTCTCCAATTACCAACCAACAGCACCGCCGTCAGCGCGCTGGCGAAAGCGAGCCCGGCAGAGACCAGCATCACGGCGCGGAACCCGGCGACGAAGGACTCGTCGACGGCGCGCTCGATGCGCGCCGCCGTTCCCGCGTCCACCCCCTCCGGTGCCTCTGCTGCCCCGAGGTCGGCCTTCGCCGCCTCCATCTCGCTACGAACCTCTCCAGGCAGGTTCATGCTATCTAAGCGGGCGTCTAAGTTCGCGGAGAACATCCCGTATGCGAACATACCCAGGACGGCGACCGCCAGAAGCCCCGCTACCCTAGCCGCGGCGTTGTTCACCCCAGAGGCCACCCCTGAGTGCTCTCCCTCAACCGAGCCGAGCGCCACCGCGGTGAGCGGGGTTATGACCAGCGCCATCCCGAAACCCTGCACGACCATCGCGGGGAAGAACGCCGTCCAGTAAGGGGCGGGCTCTGCACCCGGCAGGGCGAACAGCAGGAAGCCTCCCGCAACGGCCAGCGAAGACACCACGAGCGGCACCTTCGTCCCGAAGCGGGCGCAGATACGACCGGACAGACGACCGAGTAGGAGGGCCATCGCCACGAACGGCAGGAACACGGTGCCCGCGACGAAGGCCGAGTAGCCGTGGACCTGCATCATCAGGAAAGGCACAAAATACAGCGAGCCGGTAAGGGCCATGTAGAACAGGAGCGTCACCAGGTTCGCACCGTCGAAGTCCCTGGAACGGAACAGCGATGGCGGCACCATCGGATCCTTGCCACGCCGTTCGACGAAGACGAAGGCCGCAAGGGCGACGGCGCTCAGGAGGAGAGCGGCGAGCACCGCCGGGTGGCCCAACCCCAAAGCCGAAGACTCGATCAGAGCGTAGACCACCCCCCCGAGCCCGGTCGTGGCAAGGAGCGCGCCAGCGAGATCCAGCCCTTTGGCCTCTGGGTCGCGACTCTCTGGCACGTGCCCCAGCGCGATTGGTATCGCCACGACGGCCATCGCCGGGGCGATCAGGAAAGCGATCCGCCAGGAGACTTCCTCGACCAGCCAGCCGCCCAAGACCGGCCCTACCGCCATCGCCGTGGCGCTTAGCGCCCCCCAAAGCCCGATTGCTTTCGCCCTGGACTTCCCCTCGAAAGATGCCCCGAGGATCGCCAGCGACGCCGGCACGAGGAGCGCCCCGCCCGCACCCTGCACGGCCCGCGCCGCGATGAGTTGCCCGGGGCCGGGGGCGAGGGCAGCCCACGCCGAGGCGACAGCGAAGATCGCCGCACCGAGAACGAAGACGCGCCGCCTCCCGTAGCGATCGCCCAGAGAGCCCCCGAGGAGCAAGAACGAGGCCAGCACGAGGGCGAAGGCCCCGTATACCCACTGCGCCTCTCTCGCGCTCGCTTCGAGCTCAGCCTGCACCGCCGGCAGGGCCACGTTCAACACCGTGCTGTCGAGGAAGGCCATCCCCGAACCCAGGGAGGCAGCCGCTACCACCCACGGCCGCGAGGAAGGCCGGCAAGGCGCCGAGGCGCGGGTGCCGCGGATGATGCCAACATCGCACGCCTGGACTACTGTGGCCATCATCTTGCTCCTTAGTTAAGGGCCTCTAGGGAGATACCCTGTTGGTCCGCTTTCCTTACACCTTGATGGTGGCGCAGGCGAGTTGGGAGTACATCGGGCACAGGATCTAATTGCTACTAAGACTTTAGTCGTAAAGACGCCCTGCACGGTCGTGAACGCCAAGCATTAGCTCGTCGCGACCCGATAGATGAAGTGTTCGAAACGCCTAGCTTTGTGCAGCAACCGTGCAGCAACCCGGGTAAATCTCCTGAAAGGTTGGGAAAAGGATCAAAGTGGAAATACGCTAATTTGCAGGTGTTTTGCAAGCTCCAGAAACCTCCAGCAAACTATCACACTGCCTTCACACGGCAGAGGTCGCTGGTTCGAACCCAGCATCGCCCACCACCGAAGCAACCCTCTCGCGGTACCCCAGCGTTATCCGTGACCTTGCGTGTCGGACCGTCAGGCCCCGACCGGAGCTTGCTCAAGGTAGGGCACGGTCATGGGTCCTTCGGGTAGAACAGCTACGGGGGCGTCTGCGCCTATCTTTTCGAGCTCCTCGGCGATCGTGGTTGCAATGTCCGAGATCGGCTCGAGGTGCACGCTTCGGACGTCGTCGGCGGGTATCTCGCTGTAGAGGCCGACCCTCGCTCTCTGCAGAATCTGGGCGAACAGCTGAACCTGCCACTGGTCGAACTCGGAGAACCCTGGCTGGTAGATCGTGTCGAGCATCGCTTGCGGTGAGGAGTGCTCCAGGAGCATCCTTCGAAAGTTGCCGTGGTCTGGGAAGCCATCGTTGCAGCGCGAGGCGGCGACGATGAGCCCCCCGTCTGAGACTATCTGGTAGGCCGCCGACATGCCCTTCACCGCCTGGTAGAGGTTCTGGTCCAGGGGGTAGCCGCCGTTGGTTGTGACGACGATGGGGTACTCGCGCTCGCACGCTACCATCACCGACGCCTTGTTTGCCTCGCAGCCCTTCTCATGGGCGGACAGAACATCGCCGCAGAAGTAGCCCGTGATCTCCTTGTCGCGGTTTATCGTGACGTTCACGAGGAAGTCTACCGGTAATACGGCGCCGTTTGCCCGGATCTGGTCCTGCGTCGGGTTGTCTTCGAGAACCCCCCACGTGCTACGGGCGTGACCTATCACCGAAGCCCGATGGTAGTGCATGATCGAGTCTATATCCGCCACGGCAGGGAAGACGCCCTTGTACCCGCCTGAGAAGCCGGCCATGAAGTGGGGTTCGATAAAGCCGAGCACGATGCGCCTGTCCGCCTCGACGTACTCGCGGTTCATGTACACGTCGCGGCCTTCGGACGATCTGCCGGCGAACATCAGCGTGTCGGGGTCGTGGGCGTCGTGGTTCACGATGCGGTAGCTGGAGGCCACCTCTCTTCCGACCATCGCGACGAGCTCGTCTTCCGTGTTTGGCCGGTGCGAGCCCGTTCCGTTGACGATGGTTACGTTCTCTGCTGGCACGTGCGAGAGCTCCTCGAAGAGCCAGGGCAACAGTCGGTCGGAGGGCAAGGGGCGGGTGATGTCCGGGATCACGACTGCCACACGGTCCCCGGCTCCGACCAGTTCGCCGAGCGGCGCGGAGCCGATAGGATTGCGCACCGCCTCGCGAAAAGCAGCCGCCTCGTCCGGCAACCCATCCTCGTGCTTTGTCCTGAGCACGGTCACATCCGAGGACGGAACCTCAACCTCCAGCTCGCCCTTACCGTACTGCAATTCGGTGCGCACCGTTCGTAGCCTCCTCTCGCGCCCCTTACAAGGTGCGCGAACTAGCCTGTTACCTCACACCTGACCCGCGGGACCTGTACCCCGACCGAGCAAACCAAAAACTCCTTTATCGTGGCCGAACCAGTCACTCTTCGTCACCACGCCCGAGACGCCCCACGAGGCGCTCTGCGGCCCGGTAGCAGAGCGCCCACATGGTCAGGGTCGGGTTGACCCCGGGACAGGTCGGGAAAGCGGCCCCGCTGAAGACGTACAGCCCCGGCGTGTCGTGTACGCGCAGGTCGGGATCCACCACCGAGGAGGCCGGGTCCTCGCCCATCCGGCATCCGCCAAGGTCGTGGCTGCTGCAGACGCCCCGAAAGCGCGGACCGCGCCACGTTTTGCTAGCACCCATCGCGCGGAGGATGCTTTGAGCCTCTCTCTCCATCCAGTCGGCGAGGCGCCTCTCGTTCTCTCTCAGGTCGCAGGTTATGCGCACCAGAGGGAGGCCTAGTCCGCTGCGGTCACGGTGCCTGGGGTCCAGGTCGAGAAAGTCCGTCCTGTATGACAACGACTCGGGCTGGAGCCGAACCGCGCAGACGTGCTGCCAGCGTTGGAGGTGATCCCTGTACTCCCTGCCCCAGGAGGGAACGTCGGGCGGTAGACCCTCGCGGCTGATCTGTATGGGCAACTGCTGGTTCTCGATGTTGGGGGTTGCCCCGCCGATGAACCCGTGGGCGGCCGAGTCGAAGTCTCTGGCTATAAAGTCGTCCAGACCCCACATCTGTGCCGCAGGACCGGTGTGCTTATTGAAGACCACATCGGGGAAGTAGCCGTAGACGTCGGCCCACATCTTGGTCATGAAGTGCTTGCCCACCTGGCCCGCGTTGTTGCCCAGACCGCCCGGGTGCCGCCGGTCCGCGGAGAGCAACAAGAGCCGAACGTTCTCGAACGTGTAGCCGCTCAGGATCACCGTGCGCGCCTCCTGCACCCGCTGGGTTCCGTTGGAGTCCACGTACTCGACGCCGCTGGCGTGTCCGACCGAGTCGGTTAGGATGCGGACGACCCGGCAGTGGGTCCGCAGGTCCAGGTTGCCGGTAGCAAGCGCCTCCGGGACCGAGGTCAAGCCAGGATGCCACCGTTCGTCGTTGAAGGGGCCAAACCCGCCGCTCCATGCACAGTAGGTGGTTGCCGGATATCCATTGTACGGCTCGCTGTTTACCGCAACCGGCGTCGGGTATGGGTGCAACCCCATCCCCTTCGCGGCTCTGGAGAAGATCTCGCTCGTACGAAAGGGCCTGAGGGGCGGTAGCGGGTAGGGTTTGCTGCGCCGGACGTAAGGGTTGTCCTCGTTACCGGCGACCCCAACCAGGTACTCGATCTTGGTGTAGTAGGGCTCGAGCTCATCGTAGGAGACGGGCCAGTCGGTCAGGGTGTGACCGTCCGGCAAGGCCCCCTCGCCGAAGCTCTGGCGTACGTGGGTGAGGTAGCGGAAGTGGTGGGGGTGCATGCGCCTGAGCGCACCGCCCCAGTGAATTACCGAGCCGCCCACACCGTTCATCATGCGCCCCAGCGAGAAGGTGGCCTCCCTGGTCGGTTCGCCCTCGTTGCGGCGCCAGCGGGGCGTCTCGCTCAAGAACTTGGGGCCCATCTCTCCCCGGCAGTAGTAGGAGGACCCAAGCTCGTCCGGCAAGAAATCGTACCTGGTCCTCCACGGGCCGGCTTCAAGGCCAACCACGCGCAGTCCCGCACGTGCCAGGATGGGGGCCACCACGCTGCC
>DASUPX010000047.1:0-2404 GCA_036280905.1 Rubrobacter sp.
TGTTCGAACATCTCTCCGTAAGGCATCTCAATACCTTCTCTCTACCTACTCTGTAAGGAGGGCGGGGTCCAGGATCCAACCCTCGTTCGTATCGCACTCCGGCGGGACGCCGTAACCTTCGTTCCTCCTGGAATAAGCCCACGCGGCCTGCACCGCGCAAAGCAGCGAGTCGAGGGCGTCGGCGGATGGGTCCGAGACGAACTCTTGCTTCCAGCGGTCGTCCATCTCCACGGTGAAACCGTAGGTCTGCTCGAGTGCCCTTGACTCCAGGCCGGCAAGCAACGTCTCGCGGGCCGACCTCCTCTCCGGCGTGTCTGGCACGGCGTCCCGCTTGTAGGCGGTACGGCCGAGAAAGCGGCGGGCCACGACTGCCGGGTAGGCTTCGACGGCGACGCGGTCATCCCCGTTACGCCGGCAGGGCTCCACGTTGACGCCCGAGGCGAGCAGGCGGGGCGCCCCCTGGTAGAACATCTTCCCGACCGGCACCCGGAAGAGCATCATCGCGCTGCTGGAGCGGCTCCTGCGGTCGGCGAGCCTGTAACGCCACTTGCTGCCAGGTGGCCTGGTGGCCATGTCGGCTCGTATCATGTCTTCGAATTCGTCCTTGGAGAGCCCGCCGACCTCCCCCACGTAGCCCTCCCAGCCCGCTGGCCAGCCGAGGGCCTCGACCAGGGACCGCGGCTGCCCAAAAGGGAAGTCGAGACCGCACACCCAGGGTCCCGGCGTACGCAGGAACTCCTCGAAGCCGTCGAAGTCGGTCAGCGTCTCCGAGCCCTCTATCCTCAGGGATTCGTCCTCTAGCCGGCAGTCAAGCACTATGAGCGGCTTCTTGCGGCCCGGGGAGCTCGTAAAGTCGAGGCCGTAGATCTTCATGCCTGTGCGGTGCGGGGCTACCGGTCCTCGCCTTCCTGGCCCTCTTCCCTGTTCAGGCGGTGGACGTCCGGTTTGCGGTCGGCCTCCGGGACCTTCTCGCCCTCGTTCTTGCCGCCGGGGATGTGCCACTCGATCACCTGGTTCATCTCAGCTCCGATGAGCATTATGAGGGCCGAGTAGTAGACGTAGAGCATCAGGACTATGATGCCGGCGAGCGACCCGTAGGTCTCGTTGTAGGAGTCGCCGCCGATGGTGCTCGCGTAAAGTGAGAAGAGCAAGGAGAAGAGCAGCCAGAACACGAAGGCGATGAGGGAGCCGGGGCTGACCCAACGGAACCGCTGCCTGGCGGCCGGCGCGAAGTAGTAGATGAGGGAGAATGCGAAGAGCACGACGCAGGCGACGACGGGCCACTGCAGGATGCTCCAGAGCGTGGCGAAGACAGACCCGAGCCCGATGACGTCGGCGACGGCAACGCCGATGGACTCGCCGAAGACCACCAGCACGAGCGCCCCGACGAGCAGGATGACGACCGCCAGGGACATGAAAATGGAGAGCCCGTACACTTTCCAGAACGGCCTGTCCTCCTCCACTGAGTACATAACGTTCATCGCCTCCATCACGGAGCGGAACGCCCCTGAGACGCCCCAGAGGGCGAGCGCCACCGAGACGATAGCCCCGAACGTGAAGGCGCTCTCGGCCTGGCTCTGCGTGATGCCCAGAAGCTGGTCCTCGATGAACGACTTGGCCGAATCAGGCACCGCCCCGGAGAGGTTCTCGACCGCCGTGTTGACCAGGTCGGTGGCGCTGAAGATACCGAGCAGCGAGAGCAGGAAGGTGAAGAACGGGAAGACCGCGAACAGCGCCTTGTAGGTGAGGTTGCCGGCGAAGGCCATAACGTGGTCTTCGTTCATCTCCTTGTACGTCAGCTTGGCGAAGTCCACGAGCCCCAGGTTCTCCGCCATCGGAACTTCGGCCTCGTTACCCTTGCTCTGCGCCTTCTCGATCAACTGTCTACCCGGTATCTTCATGCGTGTTCCTCCCGCAGGCATACACCTCACGCCAGCCTCGCATCATCTCTTTACGCTTCTATACCCGCGAGGGGCTACCCATCTAACAACCGGTACGAGAGGGGGTGGGCCTCGGATCAGCGCCCCTTGTTAGCTGGCTCCTCCGGCGCGGGCGCTCCAGCCCTGGCGCAACCGGTGCAATTTGCCTCTTTGGAGGTGGTTACCCAGTCTTCATCGTCGATCGTCCTGCCGCAGTATGTCTGCCGCATCCCCGGCATGGCCACGTGTACCCTGCCGATCCCGTTCGCCTGACGAATGTTCATGTTTCTCCTTCTCGACGCTTGCCCCAAGAGTCTACTCGTTCTCTTCGCCTGCTAAGCTCCCCCGCCCGGAACGCGCGAGACGGACGGGATCGGCACCGTCCATCGTGTGCTGGGGTCTGCACCCGAGGGGCGCACAGAGCCTGGTGAGATCGCCGCGTTCGGCCGGAAGGAGGGGTCTTGCTGCCTCGCGGTTGGCGGTCT
>DASUPX010000048.1:0-11014 GCA_036280905.1 Rubrobacter sp.
AGAAGCGCCGCAAGCTCGGCCGCCTGCTCTTCGCGTCCCGGTACGAGGGCCACCATGTTCTGCTCGAAGCGGTGGCCATCGAGCTCGGCGACAAGCTCCCGGCAAGGGTCGCAGCCCTCGGATATGAGGAGCAGATAGGCCCTTTCCTTTTCGGGCATCACTTCGGCCACATCTTCGGGCAGGCTACTTCCGATCTCTGGCCCGTCCTCGTCCAGCGACGTGGCCCGCGTGGCTATGGAGACACGGACGGTGAGCAGCCCGACCTGCCGTACGAGCAGTACCACGACGAAGGTGAGGACGCCTAGCCAGGCGCAGACCAGGACGAGCGCAGCTATCGCCAGGGTGCTCATCGGTTCACCTCCGCGTTCCCGAGCCCGTACGGATCCCTGTTCCAGCGCAGCAGGCTCGGTATCCGGCTGGAGAGCACGATGGTACCTACCAGTGCCGCGGCGGAGACCGCCTGAAGCAGGTAGACCTGGTCGAAACCGGCATAGCGCAGCGGAACCGCGACCAGCGCGGTGGCAAGCAACGCGAGCGCGGTGGTTCGCACCAGCGTAAGGCGGGAGAGCCTGGAGTCCCCGTCCCCGAAGCAGAAGCAGGAGAAGTCCTTGCCCAACCAGAGGCTTCTCGCGATCAGCAACACAAACAACCAGAGCAACCCAGCCGTGAAGGGCAGGGTTAGGACCGGGATCATGCCCGTTACGAGAGCGACGGCCAGCAGCAGCTCCATCGCGCCCAGGGCACTACCCAGGCCTGGTCTGATCTTGCGGATAACCCCGAAGTCGTTCATCGCCATGGCAGCCAGTGTGGGTCGTCGAAGTTTGGCGAGACCGCTCCAGGCGAAAACGATGACCAGAACCCAGATGGCTATCCCATAACCCGCTGGCCCGGTCACGAGATCGAAGATCTGCCCCAGGAGGGCGAGAGCCGATCCGAAGCCGTTCACCGCTGGACCTTCCTTCCGCTACCGCGCGGCCGAACGCCGCGGGCGGGAAGCATAGTGCCACTAACCACGACGCTGTTCGATCCTCGACTCAAATCCCACCTTCTCCCTCATTCCGGTCGCCGGCGATCATAAAGTAACCTGGTTCTAGACGCGTAACTATCGACTATCAGGGCGTTACATTTCAATAGCAAAATCCCTCCGACCGACAAAAAACATCGAAATCGTCAGGATCTTCAGGCGGAGACACCCGGTTTGCAGTGGCGCGTGAGCTTCTAGGCCTGATCCCAGTACGTGACGACGCCGTTCTTGCGCTTGATGAAGCGAACGTTGCCGTCCTGCGAGATGACGACGGCTATGACGCTGCCGAGCGCCTTGCAGAGACGGTACGCGGAGCGGTGTCGGGTCCCAACACCGTCCGTGGTCTCTTCTATGGTCTCTTCGCCCTCCACGTCCAGGGCCTTCTCGACCGTATCGGCCGCGGGGAGATCGCCGGAGATCTCGCCCGCGAACCCGAGCATCTCGAAACGCTGGGTCATGACGACCGCGCCGTCCACGGCGGTGAGCCCGGCGATCAGGTGCGCCACTTCGAATATGGCCTCGTCCAGAAGAGACAGGCTTACGTTGCTGCTCGCTTCGTAGTCGTCCCAGCCGACGGGATCCTTGACGGGCGTTCCGGCGTGGGAGCGGGCCAACTGGTTCATGACGTTCACTATGAGCGAGCGGAACCGGCGACGCGGCTCGGCGTCCACGAACCTGTACTTGAGCGAGACGTAGCGGCCATCGAGGATGTCATCCGTCAGGTCTGGGGGCACGACCAGCACGGTACCCCCGTGATGGGAGTCCCTGACGGCGGAGGTGATGCGCTTTATGGTGTGCTGCCCGATCACACGCGTGATGTCGTTGTCGAGACGGGCCCACACCTGGCCCTTCTTGCGTGCCTGGTCCCTGAGCGTGTCGTGGATCTCCGCGAGCTCCTGCCTCACGGGCGCGAAGGCAGCGGGCAGCCAGCGCGACCTGAACACGTCCATGGAAAGGTCGGAGATCCTGCCCTCCTCCAGCTTGCAGATATTCTCCTGACCGGCGTCGGCCGCGATTCGCCCGGGACCGTACACGCGAAGTACGAGGGCCGGCGGCAACGGGGGCGGGGCGTCCCTTCCGCCCTGGCCCTCCCTCAACCATCTCGGCCCGGAATGAACGAGACCCCAGATCTTCAGCCCGCCTTCCCGGTCCGCATAGACGCCTATGAGTGAGCGGTAGTAGTCGGCGGCGGGCGAGAGCCGCCTCAGCTCCTGAACCTCGAAAGGCCTTGGCTCGGGGAACTCGAGCTTGTGAACGCCTGTTGGCGGGCCCTCGCTCGACGGGAGTCGCGCAGGGTCGCACAGGATTACCCTGAACGTAACGGCCCGCTCCTCCTCGTGCAGCAAGCTGGCCTGGTAGCAGGCGGAGATGAGCATCTCCAACTTGCTCTCTTCGGGCAGCGGTCCGGCCCGTTCCTCGTCCCAGACGCCACACAAGAAGCGCGCGAGATCCGCCGGGTATGCGTCCTGGCCAGTTCTCCTGATGTTCTGCACGGCACTCATTCTATTCCCCGGAAGGGGCTAGCCGAAAGATCCTGTCGTCCCGCGCGCTGACCGGGCTGCCGTAGGAATCACGATTGGAGGTGGAGACCCAGAGCGACCCGTCAGGCGCCTGCGACACGTCCCTGATCCTCCCCACCTCCCCGTCGAGGAGCTTCTGTCTTCCGGTGATCGCCCCCCGTTCGTTCAGCTCCAGGTGCCAGAGCCGCTCGCCCCTGAGGGCGGCGACAAAGAGGTCACCCTCCCACTGCGGGACGGCTCCGTCGACCATGATCTCCGCCCCGCTGGGAGAGGCCTGGGAGGTCGGCCAGACGGTGAGAGGATCGACGTATCCCTCGTCCTCGCCCCCCCGGCCCTCGACCTCGGGCCACCCGTAGTTCTGGCCGGCCTCGATCCTGTTTACCTCGTCCCACGTGTCCTGCCCGAACTCGCTGGCGTACAACCGCCCCTCGGCGTCCCAGGCCAGACCCTCCACGTTGCGGTGGCCGTAGGAGTAGACAAGGCTGCCTGCGAAAGGGTTGTCCGGGGGAACGGAACCATCCGGCTCTATGCGCAGGATCTTGCCCCCGAGAGAACCGCGGTCCTGGGAGTTGCCCGGATCCCCGGCATCGCCCGTGCTCACGTAGAGCATGCCGTCTGGCCCGAACTGTATCCTGCCCCCGTCGTGGTACGTGTTGACCGGGATGCCCGTGAGTATGGGCTCTGGCCTCTCACCGAGCCGGAACCTCACCACCCGGTTATCCCGTTGGGTCGTATAGTAGGCGTAGACGTAGCGGTCGTTCTCGTAATCTGGGGAGACCGCCACGCCGAGCAGCCCACCCTCGCCCGACCCGCCTTCGGGCAGGGTCTGAACCTCCCTGACATCGCCGGATACGCTCACCCTGAGGAGCCTGCCGGAATCCCGCTCCGTAACGAGGGCGTCGCCACCAGGTAGGAACGCGAAAGACCAGGGTACCTCGAGGTCGGTGGCCAGGGTACTCACCTCTACCCGCTCCGTGGGATCCCCTTCAGACTCTGAAGCCTCCGCAGTCGTCTCGTCGGCCCCGGCTTCATCCGCCGAGGACTCACCGGACTCGGTAGCCTCGGCCGTCGTCTCTCCGACATCGATGGGCTCCGGCTCTCCGTTACCGCCTTCCGCACCACCGTTTCCACCACCGGTCTGTCCGCAAGCGGCGCACAGTAGAACGAGCAGGACAGCAAGCAACGCGGTCCTGAAGTACACGGTCGTTATAGTGGTCGAGACTGGCATATCCTCCCTGCTACGGATTCGGCGGAGATTATATTGTGCCGAACCTCGATTCCGACTCTAACTCGAGAGCGTGGCGATCTCTTCTTCGGAGAGCTCTAGCTCTGTTGCGGCGACGTTCTCTTCCAGGTGCTCGACCGAAGAGGTGCCTGGGATCGGAAGCATCACGGGGGACCTGGCCAGGAGCCAGGCCAGGGCAACCTGCGCGGGTGTAGCGCCGTGGCTACTCGCTATCTCGTCCAGGTCGCCGCCTGGGCGGGCAAGGTCGCCCGTCGCGAGCGGGAACCAGGGGATAAACGCTATACCCTCCCTTTCGCAGGTCTCAAGGACCGCCTCCGAAGAGCGATCGGTCAGGTTATACCGGTTCTGGACGCTGACGATCGGCACGATGTCGAGCGCTATCTCTATCTCTCTCACGCCGACGTTGGAGAGGCCCACGTGCCGGATCTTGCCCTCGTCCCGCAGCTCGGCGAGGGCCCAGACGGAGTCCTCGAAAGGTACGCGGCTGTCCGGCCTATGGAACTGGTAAACGTCGATGGTCTCGACCCCGAGACGGCGCAGGCTTCCCTCACACGCCTCGCGCAGGTGCCGCGGCCGACCGTTCCGGTTCCAGCGCCCCGGTCCGGGACGGACGAGGCCACCCTTGGTGGCTATTACAAGATCCTCCGGGTAGGGGTAGAGGGCGGAGTGGATCTGACGCTCGTTCACCTCGGGGCCGTAGGCGTCGGCGGTGTCGATGAGGTTGATCCCCAACTCGACGACCCTCCTCAACACGGCCTCCGCGGCCGCGGGGTCCTCCGGCTCCCCCCAGATGCCGGGCCCGCACAACCGCATGGCCCCGAACCCGAGGCGCCTGGCCGTGAGGTCGCCCAACTCGAGCGTTTCGGCCGCGTTGCTGACGTTGTCTGTCATCTGCCGTCCCTTCCGTCGTCCACGCTATCGAGGGCCACAGCGGTCAGATCCGGCACGGCCGTCGGATCCGGCCCCTACATGTTCACACCGTCAGACCGATACCACCCTGAACACGGGGTACCTGCCCGACACCCGCTCGAAGTCGGCGAGCGGGGCGTCCTTCTGGACCGGCATGTGCGCCCCGGCCCGGGGAGCCCGCCCCAGGTAATCCCGAAGTACCGGCGCACGGTGCTCCGGGGCCACCTCCTCCAACCTCACGTCTTCGCTTCGACCGTGATTCAGGGTTGCCCTGCCATTCGCCGCCTTCACGTTGAGTACCCAGTTTACGTCCTCCCCGAGCATGGAAACGAGATAGCGTTTACCATCGCGAACCACCATCACCAGTGGCAGTCGGATCAGCTTACCCGACAGCCTGCCCGGCACTTCCAGCGTAACCATGTAGTCCGGCGCAACCCCGAACGCACAGACCGCGGCGCTGCCCCGATCCAGGACCCGAGCCACCCAGTTGGGCCGCCCACCACGATACAACCATCTCGCCACGCTCATCTCATCGCCTCCTCGGTAACCGCCAACATCAAACTATACAACGTACTTGTACGCTGTATAGTTTCAAAGATACCTGTACGTCGTACAATAGTCAACCTATGGGTCGGCAGAGCATGGCGGGCAGGAGGCAGCTCACCCCGGAGACGGTAGTGGGGCGGGCGCTCGTGCTCGCGGATTCTGTGGGGTTGGAGGGGGTGACCATCAGGAGGTTAGCGAAGGACCTCGGCGTAACGCCGATGGCCCTTTACTGGCACTTCCGCAACAAGGACGCGTTGCTCGACGCCATGATGGGCAGGATCTTCGCGGAGGTGGATCCTGCCCTCGAGGATTCGGCGACGTGGGTGGAGCAGTTCAGGGCGCTCATGCGGTCGCTTGCCGGGGCGTTGCGGGCGCACCCCGGGGTCGCGCCGCTCTTCGCGACCAGAACCAACTCTTCGGAGAGCAGCCTCCGTTTCACCGAGGTTGCCCTGGACGTGCTGCGGCGCGGTGGCTTCTCCCCCGTCGAGGCCACGCGGGTATCCCGGCACGCGTTGAGCACAATAGTCAACCTGGTGGTGGGGGAGCCCGGGTTCATATCGCCCGAGGGCTCGGATGAGCCGTTAGATGCCAGGCGCCGGGCGAGGCTCTACCTCGAAACGTTGCCGCCCGAGCGTTATCCGCGGCTCGTGGAGGCGGCGGTTCCCTTGAGCGCCCCCGAGGATCCCGAGGCCTACTACCAGTTCGGCCTGGATCTCCTCCTGGCAGGCGTCGAGGAGATGGCCGCACGCAAGGCGCGCGAGCCTGCCAGGGGCGTGCGGCGATAGATCGGGGACCGCGTGAGGGATAGTCTGAAAGCTCTGCGTACCTTGCTAGGCGTCGTGTTCCTGGCCGGCTATGCCTGGCAGGTCTTCGTACCCGGTTCTTTGGGAACCGCTATATTCCTGGGGGTCGGTGCCGTATTGTTCGCGATCTCCGTGCCATGGTCGAGCGGCTTCCACAAGGGGTTCACCCTGGTAGCGTTCGCCGCCTTCGGTGCCACCATTCTCTTCGGACGCTTCCGGTTCGAGGACTACTACCAGGGAATGCCCACGTACTTCGGGATCGTGGCCGTACTGCTCGTGCTCAGCGTGGCGGGTTATCCCATAAAAGCCGCGCGTTACGAGGCTCAGATCCGGGCTCTCATGGCTGCGCTCACGCACCGGGGCGTCGGCGTCAAGACGACCTCGGGGGCGCTCGGTCACGTCCTCGGGTCCGTGCTCGACGTGGGATCGCTCGTGCTGGTGGATGTGATCACGGGCCGCTCAGCCCCCAAAGACAGGCCCGACGCCCTGAAATGGGCGGGACGGGCCTACTCGTTCGTGCCCCTGTGGACCAACCTGAACCTCCTGACCGCGACCACCATCGTCCTGACCGGCGTCTCCTACCTGAGCATGCTCTCCGTGACGCTGCCCTTCGCGTTCGTCGGGCTCGCGGCGACCCTGTTCTTCGCCCAGAGAGAAGGAGGCGCGGGCGAGGAGATCCCACGCGCGCCGCTGGATCGGGGCGCGGCGGCCGTTCTACTCTATCCCGTGCTGCTTGTCTCCGCCGTCGCGCTGGTCAACATCTCGTTCCCCGTCCTGCCGCTTACGGCGGCTATCGCCATCACGGTCGTGGTCATCGTGACGCTCATCGCGACGCTTGCCACGACGCTAACCCGCAAGGCCTCACCGCTGGCACGTCTCGGGCGCGAGACCAGGGAATCGCTTCAGACATCCCACCCCGAGTTCACCCTCTTCGGCTCAGCCGGCATCCTCGTCCTCTCCCTGAACGAGCTCGGTGCCCTGCGACCGCTAGGCACGTTTCTCTCCGCTCTCCCCACCACACTGGTCGCGCCGGCGCTCGCGATGATCATGGCAGTCGGGTTCGTCGCCGGCATACACGTCATACCGATGGTGCTGCTGCTCAACACCGCCTTTCCGCTTGACGGTGGGCCAGCGCCGGCGTTGTGGGCAGCGGCCATCCTGCTCGGCTCCCAGGCCGTCCTGCTTCTCACCCCGTTCTCAACAACCGTCACCATGCTCTCGCGGCTGCTTGGGCAGCATCCGATAGAGGTCGGTCCCAGGCGCAACTTGTGGTTTGGCATCGCCGTGTCTCTGGGCGCCACGCTATACCTGGGATTGCTAACGCTCTTGCTCTTGTAGGTAGTCGGGCGGGAGCCTCCCGCGCAAGACGCAGTGGCACCCGCCTTGCTATTATGATGATGGGTGTAGGGAGCGCTGGACGATAGAGGATCTCGCCGGGGCGCATCGATAACGTTGCAAGCGAAGGGTGATCTGGTAGCTGATAGTCGAACAGGATTGCGAATATCCTTGCTCGGCCGCTTCGAGGTGTCTGTTGGTTCGACCCTTATAAGCGAGGATGGGTGGCGACTCAGAAAGGCCGCGAGCGTCGTGAAGCTTCTCGCTCTGGCCCCGGATCACAGCCTCCATCGGGAGCAGGTCATGAACCTGCTCTGGCCCAACCTTGGGACCAGGGCCGCGGCCAACAACCTGCACCAGTCACTGCACATCGCGCGAAGAACCCTCGAACCCGGGGCCAAGACTTACGCCTATCTACACATGCGAGGGCAACATCTCGTTTTGTGTCCCCGGGATTCGGCCTGGGTGGACGTCAAGGCTTTCGAGAGTGCCGCGCGTGAGGCCTGGAACTCCCGGCAACCCGCGGCTTACAGGGCGGCGGTCGATCTGTACTCGGGCGACCTGTTGCCACGCGACCGCTACGAGGAGTGGGCAGAACGACGCAGGGAAGAATTGCTAGGAACGTATCTGGCACTTCTCCTCAGGATGGCCGCGCTACTCGAGGAAATGGAGGACTTCGATTCGGCAGCGGCGGCACTCCGGGAGGTCGTGGCACGTGAACAGACGAACGAGCAGGCGCACGTAACGCTGATGCGGGTCTACGCCAGGGCCGGCCAACGTCACAGAGCCGTACGCCAGTACGAGCATCTCAAGGACGCGCTCTCACGTGACCTTGGTGTAGAACCCCAGGCGGCAAGCCACCACGTCTACGAGAAGATACTGTCTGGTCATGTCCCCGTCCCGCCGCCCACCGACGCGGAGTGGCAACCCGAAGCCGGCAAGCACAACCTTACGGGCTCTCTGACCAGCTTCGTCGGACGGGAACGAGAGAGACGGGAGGTCAAGCAATTACTAGAGACCAGCCGCCTGCTCACCATCATGGGCGCGGGGGGCTCGGGCAAGACTCGCCTCGCACAAGAGGTCGCCAGGGACCTCATGGACGCGTACGCGAACGGTGTCTGGCTCGCGGAATTGGCGGCGGTCGCCGAAGGCTCTCTGGTCGGAGGGGCGATAGCCGAGGTCCTGGGGGTACCCGAACAGCCTGGCCGCCCAATCGAAGCGACGCTCGTCGATGCCCTGCGCGAAAAGCACATCCTGCTCGTCCTGGACAACTGCGAGCACCTGGTGAACGACGTGGCACGCCTTGCCGAACTCCTCCTCAGATCGTGCCCGATGCTCAGGATCCTCGCGACCAGCCGCGAGATCCTGGGCGCCTCCGGGGAGGTATTCTGGCAGGCGCCGCCGCTCTCGGGACCCGATCCTGCCAGCGCGAACACGATCGAAGAACTCGAAGCGTTCGAGTCGGTGCGTCTGTTTATCCAGCGGGCTCGCTACCGCACCCCCACCTTCACCCTAACCCGGCAGAACGCGGCGGCCGTGGCGGAGATCTGCGCGAGGTTGGAAGGCATACCTCTCGCCATCGAGCTCGCCGCAGCGAGGGTGGGCCTCTCCGTCAAGGAGGTCGCCGACAGGCTCGATGATTCTTTGAACCTGTTGACGACGGGTAACCGGACCGCCGTACCGAGGCAGAGAACGCTCAGGGGGGCCCTGGACTGGAGCCACGACCTCCTCTCCGGGCCCGAGCGAGCGCTGTTCCGGCGACTCTCCGTGTTCGCCGGGGGCTGGACGTTGCGGGCGGCCGAGGCCGTGGGGTCGGGAGACGGCATCGAAGAGGGTAGGGTGCTGGATCTACTTTCGCAACTCGTGGACAAATCCCTGGTGCTGGCGAACACGACAGGGGGCGGCACAGTCCGCTACCGGCTGCTCGAACCCGTGCGCCAGTACGCTCGGGAGAGGCTCCAGGAGAGCGAAGAGTCGAAGGCCGTGCAACTTCGTCACGCCTGCTGGTGCCTGGAGTTGGTCGAGGAAGCATTGGAGGGACTTCGCGGTCCCGAGCAAGCCTCGTGGGTCGGGCTCATGCAAGAAGAACATGCTAACGCGCAGGCGGCGCTCTCATGGTCGCTCGAATCTGAACCTGGGACCGCACTGCGGCTTGCAGCCACCCTGGGATACTTCTGGTACCGCTACGGGCACATCATCGAGGGGCGTCACTGGTTGGAGACCGTGCTGGCGCGAACGGACGGTAACGAGACCGCCACCCGGGCAAAAACGCTTCGCCTCGCCGGTGTCCTCTCGGAAGAGAGCGGGCTCTACGTACGGGCCGAGAAGCTACACGAGCAAGGGCTGGCACTGTACAGGCGACTGGGAAACAGAGAGGGCATCGCGGCCTCTCTCACCAGCCTCGGTGCTCTGGCTTACGCCGTGGGCGACCTGGAGCGCGCGATGTCGCTGACCCAGGAGTCGCTCGTGCTCAAGCGGGAACTGGGCGACGAGAGGGCTCTCATGTCCTCCAGAAACAACCTCGGCGAGATGATGCAGAAAGCGGGCGAGTTGGAAGAGGCCCAGTCGTTGTTCGAGGAGAACCTGCGAAGCGACGAAACTTCGAAAGACGAATGGGGTGCGGCCGTCAGCCGCCTGAACCTGGGAATCCTGGCCATCGAGCAGGGAGAGCCCCTCCGATCGGAGAAGTTGCTGTTCGAAGCGATAAGGGTACTTCGGCGACTCAGGGACGATGACGCATCTACGGAGTGCCTAGAATCTCTGGCCGCGGCCGCTGGAGCGCGAGGTGAGAGGGACAGGGCGGCGACGCTCTTCGGGGCCGCTGAGGCCGCGCGCGAAAAGCTAGGAGTTCCGATACGGCCTGTGGACCGGGAGAGGTACGAACGCTTCATTGCGCAATCCCGGTGTGGCCAGAATGAGAAGGCATGGGCGTCTGCGTGGTCGAGGGGCCGGAACCTTTCACTGCAAAGTGCCATCGACCAGGCGCTTTCGCCCGTCAAGGGCATGACTACAAGCAGACGGGGGTCGGAACGTCCTTCCCTACTGACCACACGCGAGAGAGAGGTCGCGCATCTTGTCGCCCAGGGTCTTACCAATCGCCTCATCTCCGAAGAGCTCTCCATCTCCGAACGTACGGTCTCGACTCACGTTGGCAGGATCTTCAATAAACTGGAGCTCAGATCCAGGTCCCAACTCGCCACCTGGGTTGCCGGGCAGAGAGACTCCGACTCGGAGAGAATCCTGTAACGGCCTCTAATATCCAATGCCGACGGCTCAGGGACGCCGCGCAACCTTACCAACAGCCCGCTCCTGGATGGGAACCCGGCATGGTCGCACGACGGCTCCAGGCTCACGTTCCAGCGACGGGGCACAGACAACGTCTACAACATATGGTCCATGAACGCCGACGGCACGGGCCAGCGGCAGCTAACATCGGAGTTGAGCTCGAGCCCGGCCTGGTCCGTTCCTGTGGCCGGCGCTCCCGACGGCAGGATAGCCTTCGTGCGCGGAGGAAAGATATGGACCATGCTCGCGGATGGCACAGGGGAAGCCGCGCTGTCCTACGACTGCCCGACCGAGAACGGCGGGTTCTGCGACAACGCCGTGGGCAACCCCACCTTCTCTCCCGACG
>DASUPX010000049.1:0-7934 GCA_036280905.1 Rubrobacter sp.
GTTTTTCCGGGGTGTCCCCCCCGATGACGTTGCCGGACGTGCCCTGGGCAATGATCACGCCGCTCAGGTGGTTGCCGGGGTCGTCGGGGCCCACGTTGGTTCCGAGGCCGGAGGCGTTGGTGCCTATAAAGTTGCCCTCCAACCTGTTATCCGAGCCGCTGAACTGCACCCCTTCTCCGGAGAAGTTGTTGATCACGAGCCCCCTTACAATGCTGTCCGAAGCACTGACCAGAAGTCCGTCTGGCAGCAGCGCGCCGGGAGCACTGCTGCCGTCGAGCTCGATCCTGAGCACGGCGTTGTTGCCCCGGACCAGGGTGTTCTTCGTCGCGCCGGGTTGGGTGTAGCCGTCTATCGTGACCCGTTGGGTCGCCGCGGGCAACTGGGAGTCCGGCTCTATGGTCCGAACCCCTCCTCCCGGGATATCGAAATAGATGACATCCATTCCGGCGAGGGAGTTGGCCTCTTGTATGGCGCCCCTCAGGGTACAGGGCTTGAGGAGCTGGACGGCGATGGTATCGCAGACGCCATCGCCCGGGTATACGTCCGAGAAGTCCTGCGTGGAGTTGACGGTGAGGGTCTTGGCGTCGGCGGGTCCAGCCAGGCTGACGGTTACCAGGATCCCAAGAACCGTAACCAGAAGCCCCATCCTGTACGCCCGCAACCTCGCAAAAGTACCGGTCTCGATCATGCCCAACACCTCGGTAACTTGTGTCCCGGACCGACGACCAGACCAGTCCGCCCTTCACGGGAATCTCCAACGTGCGCCTGTCCGTCTCAGGCTATTCGTATGTCTCATAAAGCACATCGGCAATATTGCCTAGGTCGGTCTGCGAAATGACCGACGTTGTGGAAAGCAAGCTACAAGCCATCTGCCACAAGCAGATAAGCTGAGTGCTGCTTGCTGAACGCACCCTTTGAGCAGGTTCGATCTCTCCGAGAACCACTGTAGATCGTCTGGCGGGGTTACTACAACGTGGTCTGGAACGCTACAGTAGATCGTTCTCCAGGGCGAAGCGGGTGGCTGCCGTTCTGGTGGTCACGCCGAGTTTCTGGTAGATGGAGCGCAGGTGGGCGTGTACGGTGCGGCGGCTGATGAAGAGTTGCTCGGCGACCTGCGGATCGTTGAGGCCATGGGCCACGAGCCGGAGCACCTCGACCTCCCGGGTGGTCAGGCTGGTGGGTGAGGTTGGTTGGACGTCTACTGGCCCGTTGTCGGCGAGGATACGTGCGGGTTTCAGCGCCCGCCCGCGCGCCAGCGCCGCCGCGAAGGTTTCCTCGCCCATGGCCGTGCGGAGGGCAGACACGTTGTCCTCGTGGGTGGCGCGTTCGCAGGGTGGGACGGGCGTGGAGATCTGATCGCGCAGGCCCCCGGCCGCGCCGAGGAGTCGTGCCGCCGGTTCGGGACGCCTTTGCCTGCGGAGAGTCCCTGCCCATGACTCCAGCACGCTGGCGGCGCGCCACCTGTCTCCCAGATCCACGTGCAGCTCGAAGCTCTCCCTGAAAAGGGCTGACGCCCGCTCGTGGTCGCCACGCCTCTGTGCCACGACACCGAGCTGGTCAAGCGACCAGGCTATGCCCTCCTTGTACCCGGTCTCCCGGGAGAGCACGAGGCCCTCCTCCAGAAGCGTCGTCGCCCGCCCGGGGTTGCCCGCGTGCTGCGCCGCAGCGCCCAGGTTGACGAGCGACCAGGCCATGCCCTCGGCGTCTTGCAGCTCCCGGTAGAGGTTCAGGGCTTCAGAGCACAGCGACCCGGCGAGAACGGTATCTCCCTGCAGCCATGCCGCAAAACCCAGGCCGACGAGGGAGCGGGCGACACCCTCTTTGTTGCCCAGCTCACGCTGCAGGGCGAGGCTC
Source organism: Rubrobacter sp. (assembly GCA_036280905.1). Taxonomy (GTDB): domain Bacteria; phylum Actinomycetota; class Rubrobacteria; order Rubrobacterales; family Rubrobacteraceae; genus Rubrobacter_D. The sequence goes on from DASUPX010000049.1 coordinate 1,855, forward strand.
TCGCTGTGGAGGTTCTCCGCCTCGGCGTAGCGGCCCCGCTCCCGCGCGATGCTCCCCAGGCTCTGCAGTACCGAGCCGACGCCCGACCTGTCTTCCAGTTTCCTGAAGATGGCGAGGCTCTCCTCGAGTAGACCTGTGGCCCGGTCGTATTCGCACTGAAGAAGATCAAGGATTCCGGCGCCGGCGAGCGCCCTGGCGTAGGAGGCCGGCGACGAATCGCCGGCCCGGGCGAGCGCGCCCTCCAACCACTCGCGTCCCTCCCCGTAGTGGCCGCGCATGTAGCAGAATTCCCACAGGGCACCCGCCAGCCGCAAGCATGCCTCGGGCTCCTCCTCAAGAGACCACCGAATCGCCGCCCGCAGGTTGTCGAGCTCTGACTCCAGGCGGGCCAGCCACCACCCCTGCCACGTACCCGTGAGCCCGGACTCGGCGCGTTCGGCGAGGTCCAGGATGAAGGCTGCGTGACGCCGGCTCGCGTGGGCGGCCTCCCCCGACTCATGAAGCTGCTCCCGCGCGTACTCCCTGACGGTCTGCAGGAGGTGGTAGCGGGCCTCGCCTCCCTGCTCCCCCGCCAGCACCAGCGACTTGTCCACCAGCCGGGAGAGCCAGGCGAGAACCTCGTTTTCCCCGATGTCACCCCACGCACAGACATGCTCGGCGGCCTCCAGCGTAAAGCCACCAGAAAACACCGAGAGCCTCCTGAACAGAATTCGTTCCTCCCGGTCGAGCAGTGCGTGGCTCCAATCCATGGTCGCCCGGAGCGTTCTGTGATGGGGAAGCAGGGTACGGTTGCCGGTTCCAAGCAACCGGAAGCAGTCATCGAGGCGGGTGGAGATCTGCTCCGCCGACAACACCTTCACCTTGGCAGCCGCCAGCTCGATGGCAAGGGGCAGGCCATCCAACCTCTCGCATATCCGCACCAGGGCAGACGAGTTTCGCTCGTCGAGCGCGAAGCCCGGTGCCACGGTCGCGGCCCTGTCGACAAAGAGCCTGACGGCATCGCCCCACGGCCGGGAGGCCATGGGGTCAGGCAAGGAGAGGCAGGGTACAAGCACGACGTTCTCGCCGGCGATGCCCATGGCCTCCCGGCTGGTTGCAAGCACCCGCAGGCTGGGGCAGGCGCGCAACAACGTGTTCGCGAGCGTGGCGCAGGCCCCGATCAGGTGCTCGCAATTGTCCAGGATTAGGAGCAGCCTCCTCGACTCCAGATGATCGTGGAGCAGATCGTCCACCGAACGTCCTACCTGCTCGTGTACGCCAAGCGCGGAGGCCACGGCCCGCGGCACGAGGGCGGGATCCGAGACCGGCGCAAGCTCCACCCACCACACGCCGCCGTCGAATCGTGTCGCAAGGCTCTCCCCGACGGCCAGGGCCACGCGTGTTTTTCCACAGCCTCCCGGACCGGTCAGCGTGAGTAGCCGGAAGGCCTCGAGGCCCCGTTTCACCTCGGCCGTCTCCCGCTCGCGCCCGATGAAGCTGGTCAACTCCGACGGCAGGTTGCCAGGCGGATGTCCCGAGATGGTAGGCAGTCCCACCGCGCGGCTATTTTCCGGATCCTGCCGAAGCGAAGCGTTGTGAGACGAGCGCGCCAGGCCTACGATCCCCTCGGTCGTAACCCACACTACATACCGGGTTTATATCAAACCAGGCAAGAACACGTGTGTACGGGAGAGCTTTCGGGCGCAATAGCAGCAGAATCGGCCATCCCCTGACGAAGCCAGGGTGTCACCGGTGCTTTGTCAGCGGGGCTTGCGGGGGCGGGTCGGTCGGGGTCGGATGCTGGCGCCTGGTGGGATCATGTCGTTCCCACCGGCCCTGGCGTAGCCGGCCCCGCTCACGTAGCCGCCGATGGCCGCCGCCAGCGTCGAGACCAGGGCGCCAAGAACGCCCAGGAAATCGAAGTCCGTCGCCATTACGCCGAGGCCCGCGAGCACTGCCAGCACGGCACCCAGGACGGCCAGCCTGAGCCTTCGTCCGAAGTCGGAGTTCTTGCTGTAGAGGGCGTAGACCGCGAGCGCGGTCGCGGCCAGCGTCAGCGGAACGAAGGCGTAGTAGGCAAGCGTTCCACCCAGGTCAGGGAAGAGGACTATGCGGAATGCCTGGTCCCTCTCGGCGAACCCGAGCGCTGTGGCAAGCCACTCCAGCGCGAAGAAGCCGCTGAAGCCGATCATGGCCCCCACACCCGCCCCCACGCGGGTTCCGCGCCTGACCGGCGTCCGGAAAGTGCGTGCCCCAAGCATGGCGCCAAGGACCATGCCGGGCAGGATCAGGGCCGTCCCGAGAAATGCCAGCCTTGGCGGTAGGTAGCCGAAGAGGGCCCCGCTTCCCAGGTACCTCGACGGGAGGACGAGAAGGAAGTTGGCCAGTAGAAAGACGAGCATCCCCATGTAGACCCATGTGACGCACCCGAACGCCCGCCTGTAGCGTGGCCGTAACCCCGCGCGCTCCTCAGTTCCAGAGGGGCCGTTGCTGCTATCAGGCACGTTCCCCGGCAAGCGTCGCGGTCCCGAAGTGGGACATCAGGGTCGGGGCTACGTCCGTGATCCTGCGCGGGGCTGGCACGCCGCTTGCCAGAACGAAGACCTCGGAGTCGCTGGCGTGCAGCGAGCCGTGGTCGCTGGCCGAGTGGTAGCCACCGGAGATCTCCCCGAATGTGTATCCCGGCGCCGCCGAGAGCACCACGTCCCCGCACCGCGGCGAGTGGAGGCACCCCCACAACCTCTCCAGGGCATCGGGATAATCCCCGTAGCGCAGAACACCATCGGTGACCTGGATGTCCAGGGCGAGCGGATCCCCCTGAAGTTCCCAGGACCGTCCGAACGGGTCGGCAGGTCCCACGCCAGGACGGAAGCGAACCTCGCGTCCCGGCCTGCGAACGGTGGCCCAATCTCCGTCTATCCACGCCGCGAGGTCCACGCCGCGACGCCCGACGAGCCCGTCGAGGAGCGGGTCAAGCCCGACGTCATCGCGGAGGTACACGAGAGCAGAGCGCCCGTTCGGAACCAGGACTAAGGTGGCGCCGTTTCCGAAGCGGGCTTTTACGCCGGAAGAGACGGTCTGGCCTGGGATATCGCGCAGGTCCACGTAGCGGTTCTTCGGGAGCAGCGGCGCGTGCCCGTGGTCCGAGAGCGCCATGACAGCGTACTCGTCGAGTACCCGGTCGGTGCCACCGCCGGCCTCGAAGATCCTGGCCACGTACTCGTCGGCGGTGACAAGCCAGCGCCGCTGGGCCTCCAGCCCGTGGTGGTGCGCTATGGAGTCACCCTTGAAGAAGTAGACGAGGTTGAAGGGCGCTGCCCTGTCCTTGAGGAGCATGGCCCCCACCCTGGCCGCGTAGTCGTCGTTGATACCTACGGAGCGGAGGACACCGCCGTTGGCCTTGCGCCCGCTGAACCCGGTGTCGCGGCTGTAGAAGAGGTCCCCCATAAAGTATTCCTTCGGGCCCTCCACCGAGGGTCCGAGGTAGCGTCCGCCTTTCAGATACCCTTCCACGGTCTTCATCCTGATTGGGTGCGTGTGCGGCCCGCGCCTTACGGGGAAGTTGACGCACGCGCCGTCAAAACCGCGGTCATGCAGGGTCTCGAACAGGGTCGCGGCGTGCAGATCGTCGCGGTTCATCCGCCAGACGTTGTTATGGAACACCCTTATAGGGCCGCTCGCCATCACGGTCTCAGTCATGGCGCCGTAGACGACCACCCGCCGCTCGTGCTCGTCGTACCAGGCGTGCCCCACGATGCCACTCCTGGCGGGTGCCTCCCCGGTGGCTATCGCGGCCGTCGCCGCGGGCGTGATGCTGGGGAAGACCGACACCGCGTCCCAGACCGCCTCTCCTTTCTCGGCGATGGCACCCAGATGAGGCGCCTCGCCGTCGCGGATGGCGGCACGCAACACGTCGGGCCTTATGCCATCGAGCACGAGAAGAAGGACGGGGCTCGGTGTATGGTTGCCGGTTTCCATAGAGTACGGCCTATTTTACCCCTTCGTAAGCCTTGGGGAGAAAATTCCGGCCGCGCACTCTGAAAGTCCTCAGGCTACGGGCATCAGGCTTCAGTAGAATCGCCTGATGCCCGTAGCCTTTCAACCTTTCCCAAAAACCGCCCTAGCGGTCCGCGTTCGCCGAGGATTCCTCCTGTGCGAGGCGGCTGTGGCTTCTGCTGTAGGCGAAGTAGATGATGAGGCCGAGGCCCATCCACGCCAGGAACCTTAGCCAGGTGCCGATCGTCAGGAACCCCATCACGAACAGGCAGATCGCGGCCGCCGCGATGGGCACGTAGGGAACCAGGGGCGTCCTGAACGCCCTGGGCAGATCGGGCTGGGTCCGCCTGAGGACCAGGACTCCTACCGAGACGAGCACAAAGGCGGAGAGAGTACCTATGTTCACCAGCTCACCGAGCGTGGTAAGCGGCAGGGAGAACGTGAGTATGGAAGCGAGTACGCCCGTGATTATGGTGATCCTGTAGGGCGTGCGGAAGGTCGGATGGACCCCCGCGAACCAACGCGGCAGGAGGTTGTCCCGGCTCATGGCGAAGGCGACCCGGCTCTGGCCGAGGATCAGGATCATGCAGACCACCGTCAGGCCGACGAGGATGGCGGCCGAGACCACGAACTGGGCCGCCGGGAACGGCGTCGCCTCCAGGGCGGTGGCCGCGGGGGCGGCGGTGGCCAGATCCTTGTAGGGCACGAGTCCCGTGAAAACCACGGAGGCCAGGATGTAGAGAACCGTGCAGATCCCGAGCGAGGCGAAGATGCCTATGGGGAGGTCCCTCTGGGGGTTGCGAGCCTCCTCGGAGGTGGTGGCGACGATGTCGAAGCCGATGTAGGCGAAAAAGACCAGCGCGGCCCCGGTGAAGATACCCGTCACCCCGAAGATCGTGTCTATACCCAGGATACTCGGGATGAGGTACGCGTCGATACCCGTACCGTATCCGCCTCCGGCGGGCTCCGGCGCCGGTATGAACGGCGTCAGGTTTGCGGCGTCTATAAACCACACCCCGAAGCCGATGATGAAAATGGTCACGAGGACCTTTATCGCCGTGATGACCTGGTTGACCTGGGAGCTGAGTTTTATCCCGATTACCAAAATGACGGTCACCGCCAGGATCACGAGCACCGCGATGTAGTCGTGGGAGAGGCCCCCCTCTGACGAGGCATAGAGCGCTGGCGGAACCGTTATGCCCACGAGCTCCATGACGCTTACCAGGTAACCGGACCAGCCTTTGGCGACCGTGGCGGCGCCCAGGGTGAACTCCAGGATCAGGTCCCACCCGATGAGCCAGGCTACGAACTCCCCGAGGGACGCGTAGGAGAACGTGTAGGCGCTACCCGCAACGGGCACGCTGGAGGCGAACTCCGCGTAACATAGCGCGGCAAGGGCACACGCCACCCCGGCGACCACGTAGGAAAGGGCTATGGCCGGCCCTGCGTACCCGGCGGCCGCCTCCCCCGTGAGAACGAAGAGGCCGGTGCCGATGATCACGCCTATACCGAAGACGGTCAGGTCGATGGGTCCCAACGACTTGTTGAGCTTGAACTCGGGATCCTCCGTATCACGGATGGATTGCTCGACGGATTTGGTTCTCATGATCCCCAATTTGCTCCCCTTTCCGGCGTCGAGTTCACGCCCCTACCGACCCTACATCCTGGTGCTATTGTAGAGGCTAGTGCTAGACGATGCTTGAAGGGTAATTAGGGGGGAGTTGGGTTGCTAATGGGCCGCTACTGGCCGGCTGCTGGCGAAGCGGAGGAGGGGGCTGCGTCCTTCTGGCCCGCGGCGGGCGAGGCCGAGCTCCCACTGTCCGCCCCCTGTCCCGCGGCGGGCGAGGCGGATCCGTTCCCTTCCGGCTCCGGCGAAGCGGTGGGATCGGAAGGTGCCGAGGGCACGGCTCCACCACCGGGGTTGCCGACGCCGGGCTGGTCACCACCGCCGAAAGGAGTACCACCGAGAGGGTTACCGCCATTCTGACGCACGCGGTCTACCAGGCCGGGCGCCTGGGTCCCCGGCGTGGCGCCGCCCGAGAACGAGGAGCCCGCGCCCGTGCCACCGTAGCCCATTGGGTGGATGCCCGGCGTGGCACCGTAGG
>DASUPX010000050.1:0-4063 GCA_036280905.1 Rubrobacter sp.
CTCCGCCCTCGGATTCCACCTGTCCTTCTTCCTCTGCTCGGCTTTGCTGGTGTCGGCTCTCGTGCTCGCCGCCCTCGACCAGCTGCCGGCGCGAGGCTGATCTCATCCCAGAGCAGCGGTCCCCCGGGGAAGAGTGTCCGGAGGTGGGCAGAGATTCCAGGCCAGGGGCCGCAATCGTAATCTCCGAGCCGATGTGCATCTGAGAGCGGTGCGTTAAAACTCTAGCGTGCAAACCCACTACCGTAAGGGGGATACCGATCACTAATACGCAGCAGCAGTGGTGGAAAGAGAGCGTCGTCTACCAGATCTGGCCGCGCAGCTTCGCGGACGGTGACGGGGACGGGTTCGGGGATCTCGTCGGGATCACCTCGCGGCTAGATCACCTGGCGACCCTGGGCGTTGACGTGTTGTGGTTGTCGCCTATCTACCCCTCACCGCAGGACGACGCCGGCTACGACATCAGCGACTACAGGAACATCGACCCGACGTTCGGATCCCTGGAAGAGTTCGAGCCGCTTCTGGCGGCGGTCCACGAGCGCGGGATGAAGCTTGTTATGGACCTCGTCGTCAACCACACCTCCGACGAGCACCCGTGGTTCGTCGAGTCACGCTCCTCCAGGGACAACCCGAAGCGCGACTGGTACTGGTGGCGGCCCGCGCGCGAGGGAACGAAGCCCGGCGACCCAGGCGCCGAGCCGAACAACTGGGGCTCGGTCTTCTCCGGCCCGGCGTGGGAGCTCGACGAAAAGACGGGCGAGTATTACCTGCACCTGTTCTCGCGAAAGCAGCCCGACCTCAACTGGGAGAACCCCGAGGTCCGCCAGGCGATCTACTCGATGATGCGCTGGTGGCTGGATCGCGGCATCGACGGCTTCCGTATGGACGTGATCAACTTCATCTCCAAAGTTACCGACCTGCCAGACGGCCGCGTGCCCGAGGGCGGCCTCTACGGCGCCGGCGCGCCGTTCTTCGTCGACGGACCCCGCATACACGAGTTCTTGCAGGAGATGCACCGCGAAGTCTTCGACGGGCGTGAGGGCCTGATCACGGTCGGCGAGATGCCCGGCGTGACGGTCGAAGAGGCCAGGCTCTACACCGACCCCGACCGCCGCGAGGTGGACATGGTCTTCCAGTTCGAGCACGTCCAGGTCGACCACGGCGCCACGTTCTGGGAGCACCGCCCGCTGCGCCTGCGTGACCTCAAGACGATCCTCGGACGCTGGCAGGCCGGGCTGGCCGAGGTCGGCTGGAACAGCCTGTACTGGAACAATCACGACCAGCCGCGTGTGGTCTCACGCTTCGGCGACGACGGAGAACATCGCGTACGCTCCGCGAAGATGCTCGGTACCGTGCTGCACCTGCACCGCGGGACGCCCTACGTCTACCAGGGCGAGGAGCTAGGCATGACCAACGCGCCCTTCGACTCCATCGAAGACTTCAGGGACATACAAGCGCTCAACCACTACGCCGAGGCCGTCGGCAGGGGTGCCGATCCCGAAACCGTCCTGGCCGCGCTTCGCATCCGCAGCCGCGACAACGCCCGCACCCCGGTGCAATGGGACGACACCGAGAATGCCGGCTTCACCACAGGCACACCGTGGATCGCGGTCAACCCCAACCACGAGAGGATCAATGCTCGGGCCGAGATCGCCGACGAAGACTCGGTGTTTCACTACTACCGGCGCCTGATCGAACTGCGTCACACCGAGCCCGCGGTTGCGCACGGCGACTTCAACATGCTGCTCGCCGACCACGACCAGGTCTACGCGTTTACCCGTCGTTACGGCAGCACCGGGCTTCTCGTACTCGCCAACTTCTTCGGAGACCCCGTCCCCATCGAAGTCCCGGACGCCAGCCTTTGGCAGGATGCCGAGCTCCTCCTCGGCAACTACCCGGTCGATGCCGCCGATAACCTTCGAGACCTGACGCTGAGGCCCTTCGAAGCGCGCATCTACCGTTCGCGCTAGCTCGATGCACCGGCAGGATCGCGAATCCTCGGTCCAATACCCGTAGAACGGTGGAAATGGCCTGAAGTGCGCATGGCGCTCGGCCCGTGTCGTGCGACCATAGGGTGTGATCGGCGCGCAACCCGACGTGGGTTTGAAGGAGGCGACCTCAAGTCTACCAGGAACTCTCCTGCCAAGGGATCGAGAGCTGGACGGGTTCCCGAGTTGAACGAGGTCGTCTACGCTATCTGGGACATTGCGTGGGAGGAGCAGTGGTTTCTCTACGAACTAGGAGAGGCCGATGACGGCTACCACTGCCGCTGCGTGGATGCCTACTCCTGGGAGACCGTGGTTCTCGGTCTGGGAGATTCGCCAACGGAGGCCCTCGCCCGTGCTCTTGGTGAACTACTGGCCCATGCCGGGAGGGAGCCACCCGGAGACCGATACCCGCATGGTCGAACGGTATGTACGCCCCCGGGCGTGCTCGACCCGGATCTTCTCCTCCCCGGCGGGGTAGTTCGAGCGGGCAACTATCGAGTCCCCATGCCCCGAGGTTCCCGATCCCGGTTCTAGGCAGTATATCACGATATATCGTGATATACTGCCACGTTACAAGGGTCGTCCGGACAGAGGAGGCGAGATGTACGGTCGGGGCATGATGGGCTACGCTGGTGGGAGGCGGGCGATGGTGCCTCACGGGAGGGGATTCCATCCGAGGTTTCCGTTGGGGTTGGTGGTGGGAGGGTTATTCCTGCTCTTCTTCGTTGGGCATGCCGTTCACTTCTTTCCGTTCTTACTGATCCTGGCCGTTCCCTTCTTGCTGGTGCCGGTTCTGGCGGCGGCCGGGCGGGGGTTGGCGGGAGTTGCCGAGGCCCGGACGCGGGAGAGGACGGACAGGGCGACCTCAGAGGAGAGCAAGGAGCGGGAGCTCCTCAGGGCGCTCGCGCGACGGGGAGAGCTCTCGCCGGCTCTGGCTGCGTTGGAGACCTCGCTCACGGTGGCCGAGGCAGACAGGATGCTCTCCGGCCTTGCCGAGAGCGGCCATCTGGAGGTAAGAGCGCACGAAGGCAGGATCGGGTACTCGCTCTGGGAGCAAGACAGGCGCCAGCTGACAGACGGGGAGCGATAGACAGCGTTCCGCAGAGGAGACCGAAGACATGTTCGGACCAAAAGCGATGAAGGGTTTCTTCGGCGGCGGGCACGGGCAGGGGTTCGGCCACGGCCCGCGGCGGGGCCGGATGTTCGAGAAGGGTGACCTCAAGTACGTCATCCTCGACATGCTCCAGAAGGAGCCAGCCCACGGCTACGAGATCATAAGGAGGCTAGAAGAGCGTTCCCGCGGCTTCTACTCACCAAGCCCCGGTTCCGTCTACCCCGCGCTACAGTTGTTCGAGGACATGGGCTACGTCACGTATGCCCAGCACGACGGCAAGAAGGTCTACTCCATCACAGACGAAGGCCGGGCCTACCTCGAAGAGAACCGGCGCTCCATCGACGCCATCTGGGGCCGGGTCGGGGGAGGCTGGAACCCCCAGGCCGCCGCCGAGATGCATGAGATCCGTCACGACCTCATGTCCCTGGGCAAGCTCTTCGGCCAACACATGCACGAGGGAAAGATAGACCAGAAAAAAATGGCCCGCATTCGCGAAGTCATCTCAGGCGCCACCCGCCAGATAGAGGACATCCTCAGAGGCTAGGCAACGAGCCGCAAGCGGCTCGTTGCCGCACGGCGCTACGCGCCTTTTCGGCACGCTCCAGCCTAGCGGCTGTCGCTTTTCGGCAACGCTTCGGCTTCGCCTCGCTTTCAGCCGGTCGTCTCTCTCCGTAACAGCAGCTTCGACTACCCACCTTTCCGGGCGGCGAATCGTCAGAGCGGCAGGGTGCAGGCCGTAGCGGGATCTAGCTGACAGCGAGCCCTGTAAGGGCGAAGCGTTGCTGACAAGCGAGCCAGGCGAAGCCGGGCGAGCGTGCTGACGAGCCGGCGCAGCGGAGCGAAGCCGGCGTGCTGACGAGCGGAGGCCGAAGGCCGCAGCGTGCTAACATGCCATCGTGGTGAGAGGGAGGATCAGCGGCAAGACGCGGCTTCTGGCCCTGATCGGGCACCCCGTTGGTCATAG
>DASUPX010000051.1:0-4014 GCA_036280905.1 Rubrobacter sp.
GCCGCGAAAACCGACGACCTCTTCGGCGCAAGCACGTAGCCTAGAGAGGCGATTTCGAGGACGAACCCGATACAAGGAGAGGCTACAGACATCAGGCCCGAACCCTTCCTTAAACCTGAAACCTGTTGCCTGACACAACAAGCGGCCGCTCCTGGCGGACCAGGCGCGAAAGGAACAGAAGTTGGAACTAGGTCTATACACCTTTGCCGACGTAGGGCCCGAGATAGACCCGGCACGGCGGCTACGCAACCTGCTCGAGGAGGCCGAGCTGGCCGACCAGCTCGGCCTGGATGTCTTCGGCGTCGGGGAGCACCACCGCCCGGATTTCGCGGTTTCCTCGCCGGCCGTCGCGCTGGCGGCGGTGGCGGCCCGCACGGAGCGTATTCGGCTGACGAGCGCGGTCACGGTCCTGAGCTCCGATGATCCCGTGCGCGTCTTCCAGGACTTTGCCACGCTTGACCTGATCTCCGACGGACGCGCGGAGATCATGGCCGGCCGCGGATCGTTCATCGAATCGTTCCCCCTGTTTGGCTACGATCTGGACGACTACGATGACCTCTTCTCGGAGAAGCTCGAGCTGCTCGCCGAGCTGCGGGATTCAGAGCGGGTCACGTGGTCCGGCAAGCACCGCCCGTCCCTAGAAGACGTCGGTGTCTATCCGCGCCCCTTGCAGGAACCCTTGCCCATCTGGATAGCCGTCGGAGGAACGCCAAGCTCGGTAGTCCGCGCAGGGACGCTCGGCCTGCCGCTGGCGGTGGCGATCATAGGCGGCAAGCCGGAGCGCTTCGCGCCGCTGGTCGGCATCTACCGCGAGGCTGCGCGTAGGGCCGGACACGACCCGGCGCGGCTGCCGGTGGGCATCAACTCGCACACCTACGTGGCAGAATCTTCCCGGCGCGCGGGCGACGAGTACTACCCGACCTACGCCGCCATGATGAACCGCATCGGCCGCGAGCGCGGGTGGCCCCCGATAGGCCGGGGTCAGTTCGAGATGGGACGCTCGCCGCGCGGGGCGCTCGCCGTCGGCAGCCCCGAGGAGGTCGCCGAGAAGATCCTCCACCAGCACGAGTACTTCGGCCACGATCGGTTCATGGCCCAGATCAGCGTCGGCACCCTGCCCCACGAGAAGGCGATGCGCGCCATCGAGCTGTTCGGTACCGAGGTAGCCCCGGTCGTCCGCCAGGAGATCGCCCGCCGAACGGCCCCTGAGGCGTCGCACCAGTAGTCGGGCCGATCGGGGAGCATACACCACTTTCCCCGACGGCCGACCATGGTCCCGCAATGGCCGATCGGTCACGACGATTGACCATCTGGTCGATGCCCCGGCGCTCGTCTGGTTGCTAGATTTGTCTCGTAGCACGCCCTACGAGGAAAGGAGCCTGGCAATGAGAATGGCATTCCCCACGTTCGCAGGAATGTTATCCGGAGCGTTGGCTTCCGGGCCGACGGAAGGGAGCAAGAGGCGCACGATACCCATGAAATCCGAAGAAGCTTGCGTCGGGAAGAGGGTGCGGGTCAGGGAGGACCACAGAAAGGCCGACCTGCGGGGCCGGAGGGGCACGATCGTCGAGAGATGGGGAAACCCCAGCTACGCCGCCCTTGATGTCCTGCTCGATGAGGGCGAGTGGCAACTGTTCTGGTACCACGAGTTGGAAGAGCTCGACGAAGAACACTCCAGCAGTCTGCAGTAGAACTGACCCTCCTCGAAAGTACCGTCGATCTCCCCGTACCAGTGCATGTTCGGGCATGCCATTCGTCTCGACGGCGGGGTAGGTGAGAAGCGCGCGGAAGACTGGCCGATCGGTTACGAGAACGGACCATTCGGTCGATGCGTCCTTGCCTCCCTGCCAGCTAGGCTGTTCTCGTAGCGCGTGAGTCAGCCCGGGAAAGGAAGGCAGCTGTGAGAAAGTCGATACCCATGTTCGCGACGACGGCGTGTGCTACAACTCTGGCCCTGATACTCCTGATCGCCTGCATCACCATGGGAGCAGGCCCCGCCCGTGCGGCAAACACGACCTACTCGGTTGAGAACCTCGGCGCGCTCGAAGAAGATGGGGCGAGCATCGCCAGGGGCGTCAACACCTCCGGCCAGGTCGTCGGGCAATCACAAGAGCGGCTGCCCAACGTCACCCCCCTGCAATTGCGTGCCTTCTTCTGGGATGGCGGGCCGATGCAAGATCTCGGCACGCTCTCTGGCGGCCTTACCAGCGCGGGGCGCGGCATAAACGACTCGGGCCAGATGGTCGGGTTCTCACGGCCCTCCGGTACCACAAACCAGCAGGCTTTCGTGACCAGGAGGGGCACGGACGGCACGACGCAGTTGGAGCCCCTCGGTGCCTTGCCCGGGTTACCCTCAAGTGAGGCCTTCGCCATCAACGAGTCGGGAAAGATCGTCGGGAGATCAAGCACGCTGCCCAGTTCGGGGCCGGTCAGGGTCGGCCGGGCATTTCTCTACCAGGATGGTGCGATGAGCGACCTCGGAACCCTGCCGGGAGCCTCCTACAGCGAGGCGTGGGCCATCAACGATCGCGGCGAGGTGGTTGGTGAGTCGGGTAGCGACGAGGACCATGGCGAGGCCTTCCTCTACTCTGACGGCATGAAGGCCCTCGGAACCCTCCAGGGGTATCCGTACAGCGAGGCGTTCGGGATAAACGACTCGGGCAGAATAGTCGGATGGTCGTACAGCTCCAGGGCCGCCGTCCAGGGACGGGCCTTCCTCTACAAAGACGGGACGATGAGAGACCTTGGAACTCTGCCGGGAGACACCTACAGCATGGCGCGTGCCGTGGACGAGCAGGGACGCGTCGTCGGGCAATCGCGCGACGCCAGCGGCCAGAACCGCGCCTTCCTGTGGGAGGACGGCGCGATGGTTGATCTCAACTCCCTGATCCCCCCCGATTCCCCGCTGAAGCTGCTCGACGCCTACGCGATAAGCGAATCCGGGCAGATAGCGGGATCCGCGTTCAACGAAAAACGTCAGGTCAGGGCCTTTCTGCTCACCCCGAACGACCTCACCCCTCCGAACACAGAGGCCACGCTCTCACCCGAACCCAATATAGACGGGTGGAACAGCAACGACGTTACCGTCAGTCTCGATGCCACAGACGAAGGCGGCTCGAATGTAGAGGGGATCGTCTACTCCGCGAGCGGTGCCCAGACTGTCGAAGAGACGACCGTTGGCGGCAGCTCTACGAGCCTGGACATCACCGCCGAAGGCGAGACGACCATAACCTACGCCGCAAGGGACCACGCGGGCAACCTCGAAGATCAGAAGACCATCTCCGTCAGGATCGACAGGTCCGACCCCGAGGTCTCTATTTCCTCCCCCGCCGACGGAGCCGAGTACGCTCTCGATGAGTCCGTCGCGGCCGACTATTCCTGCTCCGATGCCCTCTCGGGGCTGGCGTACTGCCTTGGTACGGTGCCAGATAACGTTGGCATAGACACCGCCTCCGTGGGACAGAAGACCTTCGCCGTCGAGGCGGCGGATGACGTCGGAAACGTCGTCTCTGCGAGCAGCATCTACCACGTGATCTACGACTTCGACGGCTTCTTCAGCCCCGTCGATAATCCCGACGTTCTGAACCGGGTCAGAGCGGGCAGCGCCATACCCTTGAAGTTCTCGCTTGGTGGGGATCAGGGCCTGGATATCTTCGCCGAGGCTGGCGGGTCGGGCTCCCCGAGTAGTAGGCCGATACCCTGCCACCCAACAGGCCCCACGGACACCCTGGAGCAGACGATTTCCGCGAATCCCAGCAGGCTCACATACGACGCTGCCACGGACCTCTACACCTACGTCTGGAAGACGCGGAAGGACTGGACCGGATGCAGGCAACTCGTGCTGAGGCTCGACGACGGCAAGGAGTACACGGCAGACTTCGAGTTCTTCGAGTAAAAAGGTAAAGCGAAGGGGCCGGAGATGCTTCACTCCGGCCCCTTCGCTTTACCTTTCTACTCGAAGAACTCGAAGTCTGCCGTGTACTCCTTGCCGTCGTCGAGCCTCAGCACGAGTTG
>DASUPX010000052.1:0-15667 GCA_036280905.1 Rubrobacter sp.
CCCGCCTTTTACCCAGGGGCCGATCGGCGAGCCTATACTGCGCGCGAACTCGTATGGACCCGAGGGAGGAACCGTATGATCTTTGAGAGCGTGGGTACGAACCTGTCCGGGCTATACGCGGACGGCGTGCGAAATCTCGGGGAGGATCTCGAGGCACTGAAAAGATCAGGGGCGGATTTCGTCGAGGTCTGGCCGCAGAACCTGGGGATGATCCTCGGTGGCCGCCTGGACCCGCCGAGGATGCGGTCGGTCGGAGAGGTTCTGCAAGAGGCGGAGCTGACCTATACGGTCCACGCCCCCCTGGAGGTGAACCTCATGGACATGACCTCTGGCGGGCTGCAGCGCGATGTTCTCGACGCCGCCCTCGAGTTCGCGAGGGGTATCGGCGCCAGGGTGGTGGTCTGCCACGCCGGCCAGCGCCTGGGGTCGCGCGACGCCAGGTACAGCCTGGGGGACCAGCTCTCCGCCGAGCGGTCGGCCCTGCGGGAGGCGGGGGACCGGGCGGGAGAGATGGGCGTGACCATCGCCGTCGAGAACTACTACCCCGAAGAGCCCGTACGGTGCGGTGCCGTCTACGATTACTCGGTCTGGCCTTCCGAGCTGGCCGAGCAGATCTCCGCGGTCGACCATCCCGCGGTCGGTGTCTGCCTGGACGTGGGACACGCCGCCCTCGCAGCGGGCTTCTTCGGCTTCGACTTTATCCAGGAATGCGTCACCATCGCACCCCTCGTGCGACACGTGCACCTTCACGACAACCTCCAGAGGAACAACCTCCAGAGGAACAACCTCATGGATGGCCCGCCAGTCTCCGAGCACACCGTCTACGGTCTGGGAGACCTTCACCTGCCACCGGGCAGGGGGAACATCCCGCTGCGAGAATTGCTCGGACGGACGGATTTCCCCGGGGAACCCTCCTGCTGCGTGGAGCTCTCCCCCGACCACTTTTCGTCTGTCCCAGAGGCCCTCGACACCGCAAGAGAGCTCTGTCTCGCGGCAGCGACGCGAGACCCGGTGTCCGTCCGGGCAGGGGTATAACCCGAAGCCTCTCCCGCTACATTCCGGTTTCCGGCACACGACGCCCGCGAAGTAGCCGGGCGTCGTCCCGATGGCGCGTCAGGGTATTGTAAGCACCGAAGATGATTGATATAAGTACCCTCGTGCTGAACATTTGCGCCACAGCGTGAGGTAGTTCGGTGGCGGCGAGAGACGAGCAACGACGGCTTCGTGAGGATATGCGGAGCGTTCTGGGGCCTCTGGTCCCCGTCGTTGGCGGGGGTGGGGTTGTGGGAGCGGCGGATCGTGTAGACTCGCCGGGAGCCAGGATAGGGGAGGTCGATGGCTGAGATCTATGATCATCTGGGTAGACCTGTAGAGCACGGTCGGATCAGGGTGAACGGCATCAGGATGCATTATGTGACGGCCGGTGAGGGCGAGCCGCTCCTGCTCCTGCACGGTACACCCAAGACCCACTATTACTGGTACAAGTTGATCCCTCTGCTGACGGAGAGCTTCACGGTGGTTGCGCCGGACCTCCGGGGTTTCGGCGATACGGACAGGCCCACTGCCGAGGAAGGGTACGACTCGCGTACAAACGCCGACGACCTTGCGGAGCTCATGACCAGCCTCGGCCACGACAGGTTCCACGTGCACGGCGAGGATCGCGGGGCCGAGTTCGCCTACGTCCTCACCGCCACCAGGCCCGAGAGGGTGATGACGCTCTCATTCGCCGAGATGCTTCTTTCCGGAGAGGGGCTCGAGGAGTGGTCCTACTTCACACCCGAGAACGTATCTGCGCAGTTCGATCTCAGGGGAGTGTGGCTCTGGCACATCCCGTTCTTCTGGATCCCGGACATTCCGGAGATGCTCATCACCGGGAAAGAGCGCGAGTTCTGGGAGTTCTGGATCAAGGCCGAGACGTACAACCCCACGGCCATCGCGGACGAGGCGATAGACGAGTGGATCTCCCACCTGAAGGCGCCAGGCGGGCTTCGTGGCGTTCTCGAGACGTACCGGGCCGGGTTCAAGAACGCCAGCATTAACGGCGAGCTCAAGCAGACCAGGATCTCGGCGCCGGTCCTGACGATCGGGGCGCCGGAGTTCTTCGGGAACCTCGTCGAAGACCAGATGCGCAAGGTCGCCGAATCTGTCGAGCGGTCAGAGGTATTCGAGGAGTGCGGCCACAGCATCGCGCTCGAGGCCGAAGACAGGCTCGCCGACCTGTTGCGCGAGTTCATGTTGGACAGGCAATAGTCGAGGGCGGGACGGTGGCGTCGGTGTCGGAGTTCTCGTGACGTCACGTGGAAGGGAGATCTGACGTGGGAGAGAGCAAGAGCGAGCTCCTGCTAGGGGTGGACATAGGCACATCGGGCACCTCGGGCGTTATCGCGAGGCCCGACGGTGAAGTCGTCGCAACCGCCGAGAAGGACCACAACGTCAGCCTTCCGAGGCCGGGGTGGGTCGAGCATGACGCCGAAGAGGACTGGTGGAACGGCTTCGCGGACGTCTGCTCCGAGCTACTGGAGCAGGCCGACGGTGAGGTGGTCGCCGTGAGCATCAGCGGCATCGGTCCCTGTCTGCTCGCGGCCGACGGCAACGGCAGGCCCTTGAGGCCAGGGATCCTTTACGGCGTCGACACCCGGGCCACCAGTGAGGTCGAGGAGCTTACGGAGAGATACGGGACCGAGAAGATCATGGAGGTGGGCGGCAACCCTCTGACGTCCCAGTCGGTTGGCCCCAAGATCCTCTGGCTCCAGCGCAACGAGCCCGAGGTATGGCGGGAGACCCGCCAGATCCTGATGGCCCACACCTACATTATCCACCGCCTGACCGGCGAGTACGTGCTGGACCACCCGTCGGCGAGCATGTGCGATCCCATCTACGACGTCGAGAACTACCGGTGGGTGGAAGGCTGGGCCGAAGAGATAGCCCCCGGTCTCGAGTTGCCCGATCTACGCTGGCCCTCCGAGGTCGCGGGCGTGATGACCAGGGATGCGGCGGAGGCGACGGGCCTCCCCGCCGGTATCCCCGTGATCACCGGTAGCACGGACGCCTTCTCGGAGGCGGTTAGCGTCGGGGTGCGGGACCCGGGCGACCTTATGCTCATGTACGGCACCACCATGGCGACGCTGGAGATCTCCGAGGAGCCGTTGGCTACCCGCAGCCTGTGGAGCACGGCGGGGCTCTTCGAGGATACTTACGGGCTCTTCGCCGCGATGTCTACCTCGGGGGCACTGACCAACTGGGTGAGGAAGATCTGCGGGGGCAAGTCGTTCGGGGAGCTTACGGAGGATGCCCGACAGGTCGCCCCGGGCTCGGATGGGCTCCTGGTACTGCCGTACTTCGCCGGGGAGCGAACCCCCGTAAGCGACCCGAAAGCGCGTGGCGTCATCTGTGGCCTTACCTTGAGCCACGGGCAGGGGCACCTCTACCGGGCCATGCTCGAGGCTACCGCCTTCGGGGTGCGTCACCTCTTCGAGGCCATGGACGAGGCTGGCGGTAAGAAGAAGCGCCTCGTCGCCGTCGGGGGCGGCACGAAGGGCGGATTATGGACCCAGATCGTCTCCAACACCATCGGTGAGCCCCAGGAACTACCAGAGCAGACCATAGGTGCCAGCTACGGCGACGCCCTGCTGGCAGGCATCGCCACCGACCTCGTCGGGGCGGACGCCGACTGGAGCCGTATAGTGGAGACCGTCGAGCCCGACCCATCCGAGCAGGAGATCTACGACGAGCTCTACACCGTCTACAGAGAGCTCTACCCCGCGACGCGAGATCAGGCTCACACCCTGACCGATATACAGATCAGACAGGGCGAAGCGTAAACGAGACCAGCGAGGTAATGCCCCGCAACAACCTTCAGCAGATACCTCGCGAATGGCTCGCAGTACCTCGAATAGAAAGTAGGGCACATGCCTGACAGCCAACACGACAGCACGGCCACAGCCAGGGATCTCTCCGGGGCGGATCCCACCGACCTCGACGGCTTGCAGGCGGCCCTAGCGGCCTCCGACCCGGACGGGGAGCTCCACCCGATAAAGATGCACAGGATCGAGATAGGCGAAGAGGCGCTAGGCTCCCTCATAAAGACAGTCTCCGAGCTGGCCCGCGGCGACCGGGTGGTGCTGGTCGTGGACGAGACGCCGATGTACCGTGGCGGAGAGAACCTCAAGGAGATGGTCGCCAACACCCTGGGGGAGAGCTTCGAGCTGGAGCAGGTGGTGGTAGGCGAGGGCGAAGGGGAACTGCACGCCGTCGAGGCGTCCGTGGCAGAGGTCGAAGATGCCCTCGGGGACGCCGGCTGCGTGGTATCGGTCGGCTCCGGCACGATTACCGACATCTGCAAGCTGGCTACCATGAAAGGATCCATACCGTACGTGGCTGTTCAATCGGCCGGCTCGGTGGACGGGTTCGCAGACGACTTCTCCGTGCTGTTGAAGAGCGGGGCCAAGCGAACCGTGTCCTCGCGCTTCCCAGACGCCCTGATCATCGACCTCAACGTGCTGTCTTCGGCGCCCCAGGAGATGAACGCGGCGGGCTTCGGCGACATTCTCTCCAACTTCATGTCCTCCGCCGACTGGTACCTCGCACACGTGATGGGGATGGGGGGCTACCATCGGGCCCCACCCGCCATGCTCTCCGAACAGACGGACGATCTGCTGGATAGGGCGGCGGCGCTCGAACGACGCGAGCCCGAGGCGCTCTACAGGCTGGCCAGGGTTCTTACCCTCAGCGGCCTCGCCGCGGGCGTATCCGGAAGCACCGCGCCGGGCTCTGGCACCGAGCACCTGGTGGGCCACCTTCTCGATATGTCAGCCATGCAACTCGGCCGCCCGTTCGCCTTCCACGGCGCCCAGGTAGGGGTCGCGTGCGTGCCAGTGGCCGCCGCGTGGGAGGCCCTGTTCGAGGGCCTGGACCCGTCCGAGGTCGACGTAGACGCCTGTTTTCCGGCGCCAGATCGGATGGAACCGATGGTGCGCGAGGCGTTCGCCGAGATAGACCCGTCGGGCGGGGTCGGCGAGGAATGCTGGAGCGAGTACGCCAAGAAGCTGGTGCGCTGGAGCGAGTGCCGCCCGCAACTGGAGAGCTTCCTCTCCAACTGGGATGCGTACAGGGAAGAGTTTCAGGGGATCGTCGCCACCCCTGACAGGCTCGGGAAAGCACTCGAAGCTTCTGGGGCCCCCGCGCGTTTCCGGGATCTGAACCCCCCGGTACCCCAGGACACGGCGTTCTGGGCGCTCAGAAACTGCCACATGATGCGCAACCGCTTCACCCTCGCGGACCTGCTTTTCTTCCTGGGGTGGTGGGATGACGCCTTCGTGGAAAGGCTCCTGGAACGCTCCAGGTCTGTGGGAGGGGGCCTCTAGAAGCGCCAAACCGGCTGGGGCCCCTCAGTCCATCAACAGGCCGCCGTTTACCTCGATGATCTCGCCGACTATGTAGTCGGCCTCGGAAGAGGTCAGGAAAAGCACGGCACCGACTACCTCTTCGGGCGTACCTTCCCTTCCCACGGGAATACTCTTTGCGGCTTCTTCCCGCTTCTCGTCAGGGGTGAACTCGTCGTGCAAGGGCGTGTCTATGCGCCCCGGCGCGACCGCGTTCACGCGGATGCCGTCGGAGATCAGCTCCTTTGCCATCGCCCTGGTGAGGGTGCTGACGCCGCCTTTGGATGTGGAGTAGGCGACCGAGTTCGGGCTTCCCCCGTTTCTGGCCGAGATGGAGGTCATGTTGACGATCCTGCCCCCGCCATGCCGCTTCATCATGGGCAAGATTGCCTGAGAACACAGGTAGACAGACTTGAGGTTCACCTCCATGACGCGGTCCCAGACGTCCTCGGTCATCTCCGTGAACGTCAGCCTGTTGATGAAAGATCCCGCGTTGTTTACCAGGATGTCAAGCCGACCGTAGTGGTCTTCGATCTCCCCGACCATCCTCTCTACCTCACCCGAGTCGGAGACGTCGCCCTGTATCAGCAACGCATCCCTGCCGTGCTTCTCGACCTCCCCCGCAACCTTCTCGGCTTCCTCCCTGCTTCCACTGTAATGGACCACCACGTCGCAGCCTCGCTCGGCGAAGCCCAGGCAGGTCGCCCGTCCGATCCCCTTGCTGCTACCGGTAACCCAGGCCACTTCTCCCGAAAACGACAAGTGCTCAACCCCCTGGTCAAATGTTTCTCATATCGACGCGAGGGCAACTCTAGCTCATGTTCGCGACCAGAACAAGTGGCGGGTCTGGGCCTGGAGCGCGACGCCGTCGTCCGCTGCGGTTCTTGCGGCGAGCTAGGGTGGGTTGTTAGCAGGGGGCTACCGTTGCCAGGGCTGATCGGCGCCGCTGGCCGTCGGGCCCGTCAGGTGGTTTCGGCGGGTGGATCGTCCAGGACGATGTCCTGGAGTTCACGCTCCACAGAGTTGCTCGGGTCCGTGACGTGTTCCAGGAGGTAAGAGGCCGTGCCATCATCTGTCACGAGCGTGGTCGCGTAGCCGCCGCGGAGGGTGCCGAGCAGAGCTTCACGTTTGCGCTTCCCCCCGGAGATCGTCAACCGCTCCGGGATCTCCCTGAGGTCCTCCAGCGAGACGCCGATGGGGTTGATGGTGGAGGGCAGGTCCACGGGGTTGCCCTCGATATCTATCCAGCGGCACGTGATGTCTCCCACGGCACCGCGTTCCTGCAAGAAAGCCTGCTCATCAGGCGACAGGTAACCGAGGTGGATCATGGTCGCTTCCGGCTCCAGGCTTCCCACGCTGAAGACCGCCAGCGAAGCCCGCCTGACGAGATCCAGGGTATCCCGGATGTCCGCGTTCCGCATCAGGGCCTCGGCAGCGGAGCCGTCCTCCACGTAGACGGGGGCGTACAGGGCCCGCGTGTGGGCCCGGAAGTATCCACCGAGTTGCTCGACCACCCAGTGCGCGTTGGTTCCGCTGGAGGCCCGGTGAAACCCACCGACGAGGGGCACTACCTCGACCCCCTCCACCGCTCGCTCTCCCCTGAGCGAGGCCGCCAGGGCCTGCAGGGTGGTCCCCCAACTCACCGCCGCGACGGTTCCAGGCTCCACCAGATCGGGGAGCAACTCGGCCGCCGCGTGCCCCAGCCAGCGCCTCTGTTCCGACTCGTCTGCCGCTTCTGGAACGACCCTAACCTGTCTCAGCCCGTAGAGCCGCTCCAGCTCCCGCTCCATCTCGAAGACGTCGTGCGGCACGTTGAGCGTTACGCGTACCATCCCGGTCTCTTTCGCCCTCTGTAATAGCCGGACTACCGTGCTCCGGCTTACACCCAGCCGCCGGGCGATCTCACCCTGCGTGAGCTCTTCCAGGTAGTAGAGCCAGGCCGCCCGCGCAACCTCACTGCCTCTTCTGTCCATAATTTACTCCTACGTATCTCGGGCGCCGCCGACCTCTCCTGCGCCTTCCATACGGTTGTCTACGACCCGAATACCACCAGACAGCCAAAACGCCCGGGATAGCTCCCAGTTTACTGTTTCGTAGTGCGTTGTCGAGATGGAGACACCCGGTCAGGCGACATGCCCCGGAAGGCCGCGCCCGGGCACCGGGGCTATTGCACCCGTTTTCAGAAATTGATATAAATATTCTGGTGTTGAACAATTGTGCTAGTCCCTGGGGAAGGAACTTGCGAAGCTTGTACTACTTCCTGTGGATGATAGAAGAAGCCCGGGTCAAGATATATCCACGGGCGACAGCGTGGCGTGCGGGCCCGCCGCCGGATATATGTCGCGGGCGCGGTGGGAGGGCGTATACGCTGGGAGCGGGATGACGTCTTCGGGGAGAGGCGGTAGAAGATGGCTGTCGGGCTGACAGAGTCGGGTTTGCGCCGCTCGCGTGACCTCGAATCGCTGGGCCAACCCTTCGACCTTGTGGTGGTCGGAGGGGGGGTCAACGGGTGTGGCATAGCCTGGGAGACGGCGCTGCACGGTCTGCGGGTGTTGCTGGTCGAACGCGACGACATCGGGAGCGGAACATCCTCCTGGTCGAGCCGGCTCATACACGGCGGCCTGAAGTACCTGGAGAAGCTCGACGTCAGGCTCGTCAGGGAGTCTCTGCGAGAACGGGAGTGGTTGCTCTCATCGGCACCCCACCTGGTCCGACCTCTAAGGATGATCCTGCCATTCTACTCGGGGGGAAAGCACGGTCCTCTCTCGCTAGAGGCAGGGATGGTTGCCTACGACGTGCTCTCCTGGGACAAGTCCGTACCCCACCACTCGGTCTGGGGAAAGCGCGGGGTGCTCCGGCGCGTCCCCGGCCTCGAGACCGAAGGCCTGTCGGGGGCCGCCGCGTCCTCCGTGCGCGTAACTGAACGACTCGAGCCTGACGCCGATGCCCACGAACGCCTCGACGAGAAGTATGGGCATTACCGGAGGGTGATCGACGCGCTCGAGGAAGCGTGGGAAGTCTCACCGGGTGAGCCGGCTTGATGCGTCGGCGGCGAGACCTGCGTGGGGGAGGGCATTCGGAATGAAAGCTGCCGTGTTTCACGGACCCGGGGAGATGGAGGTAACGGAGGTCGACAGGCCAGAGGTCGGCCCGGAGGAGATCCTCATAAAGGTCGGTGCCAACACCGTCTGCGGGACCGACGTGCGGATCGTGACGGGACAGAAGACCAGCGGCGTGAGGCGGCCCTCGATCATAGGCCACGAGTTCGCGGGAAAGATCGCGCAGGTTGGCGAGAGGGTCAGGGGTTACGAGCAGGGGATGCCGGTCGCCGTTGCGCCCACCATCCCGTGCCACAGGTGCTACTACTGCCAGCACGGGATGGAGAACGTCTGCGACGACAAGCGCCGCCTGGGCTACGAGCTGGACGGTGGCCTCGGTGAGTACGTGCTCGTCCCGGCCGACGGGGTCAGTTCGGGCAACGTTTTCGTCGTCGGAGACGACACGCCCGTGGAACACCTGGCGCTCGCCGAGCCGCTCGCCTGTTGTGTGAACGGGCAGAGGCAGACGCCGGTCGGGCTGAACGACACCGTCCTCATCATGGGGGCCGGCCCGATCGGTCTCTTTCACCTGCAGCTGGCGCTGTTATCCGGGGCCGAGACCGTTATCGTGAGCCAGCCGTCGGCGCCACGCCGGGAGTTCGCGGCCGGCCTCGGCGCCCACCTGACGGTGAACCCCGGAGAAGAAAACCTCTCCTCCGTGGTCGCGGAGGCTACCGGGGGGCTTGGTGTGGACGTGGCGATCGTCTGCATCGGAAAACCCGGGCTCGTAAACGACGCGCTCGGGCTTGTCCGAAGGGGGGGAAGCGTCAACATCTTCGCCGGCCTCTCGGGAGAGGGTTGGGCGGAGCTTGAGGCGAACAGGATCCACTACGACCAGCTCAGGGTTACCGGCGTCTCCGACTGTAGCCGCTCCGATTACGAGGCCGCCCTGCGGCTGATACGGTCGGGCAGGGTGGATGTGAGCAAGATGGTGACCCACCGCTTCCCCCTCGCTGAGGTCAACGCAGCCCTCGATTCCACGGCCAAGGGCGAGGGCATAAAGGCTGCCGTCGTGCCGTAAACGTAACGAACTTCGGAAGTGAGAGCAGGGACGGGGAGGCCTCCCAGTTGCAAGGGCCTGCTCGGAGATAGCCAGCACAGGACGAGAGAGGGGTCACAGAATGGGTCTCAGGGAGAAACTAGAGGTACTGGAGCGCGAAGGTACACCAATCCGGATCGGGCTCGTCGGGGCCGGGCAGATGGGAAGGGGCCTCATCGCCCAGATCGCAGGCATACCCGGCATGGAGGTGACGGCCGTCGCGGACATAGCCCCGGAGCGGGCCATGAGCGCGTTCCGGGAGATCGGGCAGGAACCCGTAACCGATCGAGAGGGGCGGCCGGGCCGCCCCAACGTCACCGAAGATGCGGGGGACCTCTCCCACTCCGACACCGTCGACGTCGTGGTAGAGGCGACGGGGGTGCCGGAGATCGGGGCCCGCGTGGCGTTCGACGCCATCCACAACGGCAAACACGTCGTCATGCTGAACGTGGAGGCGGACGTGACCATCGGTCCCATACTGACCCGCATGGGCCGCTCCGCCGGGGTGGTCTACACGGGCTCGGCCGGTGACGAACCCGGCGCCATCATGGAGCTCTACGATTTCGCCCGCTCGCTCGGCTTCGAGGTGGTCGCCGCCGGCAAGGGCAAGAACAACCCGCTCGATTTCACGGCCACCCCCGACTCGCTGGCCGACGAGGCCGCCACCAAGCATATGAACCCCAAGATGCTGGCCTCCTTCGTGGATGGCACGAAGACTATGGTCGAGATGGCCGCGGTCGCGAACGCCACGGGCATGACCCCGGACACACCTGGCATGCACGGCCCCGAAGAGACGGTCCCAAACCGGCTGGCGGACCTCTTCAGCCTCGAAAAGGAGGGGGGCATACTCTCCAGCTACGACAGCGTGGACTACGTGCGGGGCATCGCCCCAGGCGTGTTCGTCATCGTGCAGGCCGCGGCTGAGCCCGTCAGGGAGACCCTGGAGTACCTGGGCCAGGGGGCCGGTCCCAATCACGTGCTGTACCGTCCGTACCACCTCACGAGCCTGGAAACCCCGATCTCGGCTGCCCGCGCCGTGCTCTACGGAGAGCCAACGATAGCGTCACGCGACAACCCCTCAGCCGAGGTGGTCGCGGTGGCCAAACGCGACCTCGAACCGGGCGAGACGCTCGGCAGCATCGGCTCTGCGGACTACTACACAAGCATCTACGGTGTTGATGAGGCCCGCGACATGCTGCCGATGGGCCTCGCGGAGGGGGGCAGGACGAAGCGTGCCATAGCGCAGGGAGACGTCATATGCCGGGCGGACGTAGAGCAGGCAAGCGGAACCTTCGTGGGCGATCTGAGGCGTCTTCAGGAGACGGCCCTGGGATGGAAGAGCTAGAGAGCCAGACGGGCTGAAAGCGTCCCTGCTCGAAAAGCGGGCCGGAGAGGATCCGGCCCGCCTCTAACCTAGCGGACCTCGAAGGTAAGCGACTCGGTCGGCTGCTCAGCGTCGTTCAGGTAGAGTTGCACCGCGTATTCTCCTGTCGGCCAGGACTCGCCTGGGCTCAGGTTGAAGCGGAACAGGCCGTCGCCGCCCGTGGCGCTGATCTGCTTGATCTTGGAGTTCGGTTCTATGTTCTCGATGTCGGCCGCGAGCCATACCGCCGTTATCTTCGTGTCATCGGGAGCGCCTTCGAGGTAGCCGACACAGTAGAACGTGTCTTTCGGCGAGAACACCGTGGTTGGCTGGTCGCCGTTCTCGTCGGCCGCCATCTTCACGTCGCTCATGGTGATCGTGCCGGTGTCGTCGGCTGGCGCCTCGGTAGGGGTGCTCTCTGGCGTGCTGGTGGGCGTGCTCTCCGGTGTATTGGCCGGCGCCTTGGCGGGCGGATTGTCCTTGGTTGCGGGCTCGTCACCACCACCGCTGAGAGCGACGATGGCGACTATCGCGATGATGAGGAGCGCCAACACGCCTATGAGCCCCAGGCAGCCGGCGATGAACAGGTTACGTCGTGACCGGGGGCGTTGCGCGCCTTCGGCTTGCTGCGGCGGAGGGGCGGCGGCCGCCGCGGCCTGCGGCGGCGGGGGTGGAACGGGAACGTCGGCTTCGGGAGTCGGAACAGTCGCTGCCTCGTGTACGGGGCTCCCGCAATTGGGGCAGAACTGGTCCTCGGTGTCCAACTCGTGCCCGCAATTACTACAGTACCTATCCGGTGTCTCAGCCATACGAGTTCCCTTCTACCTCGCAGCAACCTGACGCGGGGCCGCAAGCAAGGCAACCCCATCCTGAACCTCTTGCAGGGTAGTATGAACGACCACGGCGCCTGGCGCATTCGTTCTGGTCGAAAGCTGCAGGCTCTGATCTCTTCGCCCGGCCCTGACCTTGTGTACTCCAGGTGAGTGTCCCGTCCGGGTTCCTGGTCCCGACCGAGGGGCTCGACAACTCAACGGATGCCCGCTCCTCCCTGGACGAGATCTTTGCTGGCGTCTACTACCTCTCGCACGGCGCGCCCATCCGTCACGGTTGGCTTTCCGTCGCCCTCCTGCGGCCCGTAACTTCCGAACTGGGCATGGTTCATGCCCTCTATCTCCATGTATCCGGTGAGTTCGGGAAGACGGCTCTTCGCCTCTTCGAAAGACCGACGGTCCAGCACTCTATCCCGGGACCCAAGTATGCTCGCGACCTCGACCTGGTCATTCGAGAGATCCGTGCCCCCTGAAGGATAGCTCGCGAAGAGCAGCAGCCCGTCGACGGTCTCGCCGGCTCTCTCCTCAGCGTAGGCCGCGGCCGCCACCCCGCCGAGGCTGTGTCCTGCCAGGGTCCACCTCCGGACTTCGGGGTGTGCAGCGATGACCTCGTCGGCCGCGTCGCCGTCGAGGAGGGCCATGTCGAGTGGGACGCGCACCACAGCCACCATCGCGCCGGTCTGTTCCGAGAGCTCGGAGGCCAGGGGAGCGTACGCCTCGGCGTCCACCCTCGCGCCGGGATAGAGCACGACCCCTGTGCAGCTTTCCCTGCCACCGAATTCGTACCACCCTCCCTCGTCGGTAGCCCCGGACATCGCAGCCACAGCGACAGCGTCAGGTTTATAGGAGCCGAAAGTCCACCAGGTGAGCGCGCAGACAACGACCGCCACGACCCCCGAAGCTGCGACAAGCAGTATCCGTGCCAGGTTCATTCTGGAGCGTATTGTGCGGTACTTCCGGCGTTCTGCGCTACTGGAGCGTGGCCTGCCTGCTTCTCGCCAGCGAAAACGACGATCGCGGAGTAGTCCGCATCGGAGCAGGGAAGATGCCCGAGCCATCCGAGACCCTGTTCACTGCATAGTTGTGCGCCGCGTGATCTAAAATCCTAGAGAACCTGGCCTGGCCGAGTAGCGTTGCGTCGATGACACGAGCCATGCCGGAACGATCTTCTCGGGTGGAGGTACGGTATGGGCAAGGCAGCGGAAGCTCCGACTACGGCGACCCTGGACTGGTGGCGGATCGGCGTGGCGCTGTTCGGGGCGTTCTTCCAGGTGATCGTGGGTTTCTTCGTGCCGGTGGGAAGCCTCGTGAACAGGGAAGTCTCGCTGATCATCCCGGCGGGATGGACGTTTGCCATCTGGGGGCCGATTTTCTTGCTCTGCTTTCTCTTCGCCGGGTACCAGTTGCTCCCGTCCAGGCGCTACGATCCACTTCTCAGAAGCGTGGGATGGCCGCTCGGGCTCGCCTTCGTGGGCAACGGACTGTGGACCTTGATACAGCCATTCAGGCAGCCGATCCTCTCGCAGGTCGTCATCTTCCTCATCCTGATCCTCGCCCTCACGGCGCTCGTCAGGTTTGCCAGGTTTGGTGCGGTTTCCCCGGTGCAGCGGTGGATCGTCGGGCTCCCCGTAGGAGCGCTGGCGGGGTGGCTGACAGCGGCGAACGTCGTCGGCTTCAACGACATGCTGGTCAGGGAAGACGTGGTAGGCTCCAGCGTTCTGGCCGCCCTGGTCGGTGCGGGTCTGCTCGTCGTCGGAACGATCGTAGCGGCACGGGTGCTTGCTGTGAGCTTTGCCGGACCCCTTCAGGCGAGCATCGCGTACGCGGCAGCGGTGCTCTGGGGGCTCTTCGGCATCGCTGCGAACCAGTACGACTCTTCCGTGATAACCACGCTCACCTCCGTCGTCTGCTTCGTGACGCTCGCATACTTGTCTGTCCTGACGCTCGTGAGACGGCGGGGCCATGGTGCCCCCAGAGGTAGGGCCGTCTGAAGAGAAGGGTGCGCGAAGCCAGGGCTCCGAGCACATCGAGCCATTGAAGCACCACTGGCAATTGGCTACCATAAACGATATCGGGCCGCGTCTACGCCGGGATCGAACCGCCGGCATCTACAACGAATAACCACGACCGATTGGTAGGTGGAGATGTTCGCAGCCTGGGGACGTTTCGTGTACCGCTTCCGGTGGCTGGTGCTCTTCCTGTCCATCCTCTCCATCGCGGCCGTGGCCTACTCTGCGCAGTACGGCGGAAGGCTGGGAACCGGCGAGTTCGCGGCCCCCGAAGGCACGGAGTCGGGGCGGGTCGACGTTCTGTTGGACGAGGAGGTGGCGAAGACCCCGCCAGCCTTTACCCTCATCTTCGGCAGCGACGAGGAGAAGGCTACCGACCCCGCGTTCCGAGACGGGGTGGAGCGTGCGCTGGGGCCCCTCGAAGACGACGATAGGGTGACCAACGTCCGAACCGCCTACGAAAACGGCGCCGTGGACGGGGACATGATCTCCACAGACGAGCATCACAGCCTGGTGGTGGTGGAGCTCGAGGAGGGTAGCTTTACCGAGCGTCAGGATGCCTACGTGGACCTCAGGCAGGAGGTGCGGGAGGGACCGTTCGAGGTCGTCGCTGCGGGGGACATGCCGCTCAACGAGGACTTCGAGAGGGTTACGGAGAGAGACCTGAAGCGCGCCGAGGTGGTCTCCTTGCCGCTGGCCCTCCTGATGCTGCTCTTCGTCTTCGGTTCCGTGGTCGCGGCCGGTTTGCCTATCGGGGTGGGCATCCTCGCCGTCGCCGGCGGCTTCACGGGGACCCTCCTTCTCGCGAGGCTGATGGACGTCTCGATCTACGCGACCAACATCGTCACCATGATCGGGCTCGGCGTCGCCATAGACTACTCGCTCTTCGTCGTTAGCCGTTTTCGTGAGGAGGTCGGACGCCACCCCGTTCCC
This sequence comes from Rubrobacter sp., assembly GCA_036280905.1. Taxonomy (GTDB): domain Bacteria; phylum Actinomycetota; class Rubrobacteria; order Rubrobacterales; family Rubrobacteraceae; genus Rubrobacter_D. Next base: position 14,654 of record DASUPX010000052.1, read on the forward strand.
GAAGCGCTGGCACGTACCATGGCCACGGCGGGACGCGCCATACTGTTCTCCGGGCTAACCGTGGCAATCGGCTTTATGGGCTTCCTGTTCTTCGACGTTGCCGATCTCAACTCCATAGGCTTCGCCGGCTCCATCGTGGTCGCCTTCTCGGTGCTCTACGGGCTGACCTTCCTGCCAGCGCTGCTCGCTATCCTGGGTCCCCGCGTGGATTTCCTTCGGCTGCCCTTCGTCCGCCCGGGGAGGGTCGCCACGGGAACGGGCCCGTGGCACAGGCTGGCAACCGCCGTCATGGCCCACCCGTGGCGCACGCTCCTGCCCGTCGTCGCGCTCCTCCTCGTGCTCGGATCCCCTTTCCTGAACATCCGTCTCGGCCTCTCGGGCGCTGACACGCTCTCGAGAGACTCCGAGTCGCGGCTTGGAGAGGAGCTTCTGGACCGCCAGTTTCCGGACACCAGCGCCTACCCCATGGTGGTGGTGCTCGACTACCCTCAGGGGTCGTCGCTCAGCAAGGAGCGGGTGGGAGAGACGTTCGACCTGAGCCGCTGGCTCGAGCACAGGAAGGGCGTCAAAGACGTGGAGAGCGTCGTGAACCTCGGCCCCGGGCTAACGCGGGACCAGTACCAGGAGCTTCTCTCGGGGCCGCGCGGGGACCTTCCGCCGGAGATACGAAACGCCTTGAAAAGGACTACAGGGGACCACCTCACGGTCCTGACCGCCTACACCTCGGTTGGCTACAACTCGGATGAGGCGTACGACCTGGTACGCGAGGTCCGCGAACGGCACCCCGACGTCGGTGGTGAGGTGCTCGTCGGGGGCTGGGCGGCCTTCGACCTCGACCTCACCGAATCGGTCTACGAAGCCGCGCCGCCGGCTATCGCGTTCGTGGTCCTGGCCACCTACGTGGTGCTCTTCTTGCTCCTCGGCTCCGTGCTCCTGCCCATAAAAGCCGTGGTGGTGAACTTCCTGTCGATCAGCGCCTCCTACGGGGCGCTCGTCTGGGTCTTTCAGGAAGGG
>DASUPX010000053.1:0-4644 GCA_036280905.1 Rubrobacter sp.
ACACCTTCCGGTCCCTGGCCGACGCGCTACGGTTGACCGACGAGGAACGGTCCCTCCTCCTCGCCGCCATGCCCCCACGAAGGGACGAGAAGCCTCAGGCTGACGGTGGCGCGGCGCCCGACCTCCGGACGCTAGATCGTCCGGTCTCGAACTCCTCTCCGGCCGGCCTCCCCGCGCCAACCACACCGCTCGTGGGGCGGGAGCGGGAGTTGGAAGAGGTCAAGAACCTGCTCGGGCGGCCCGGAACGCGGCTCCTGACGCTGACGGGGGTGGGCGGAACGGGAAAGACGCGACTCGCCCTGGAGGCAGCGCGGCTGGCGGAGGGCTTCCCCGACGGGCCCGCGTTCGTCGCCCTGGCCCCCCTGGCCGACGCCACGCTCGTCGTCCCTACCATCGCCCGGTCCCTCGGCCTGCAAGAGTCGACGGGAATGCCGCCGCTCGACGCCGTTCGCGAGCACCTGCGCGGGAGGAAGATGCTGCTCGTGCTGGACAACTTCGAGCACGTAACAGGGGCCTCGTCCGAGGTGTCTTTCCTGCTTGAAACCTGCCCCGACCTTGCCGTTCTAATCACCAGCCGCGCCCCTCTACGAATCAGGAGCGAACAGGAATACCCCGTGCCCCCTCTCGGCCTGCCCGCCTCCACGGTTTCTCCTGACCCGGAAGAGGTACTCTCGTCACCCTCCGGGCGTCTGTTCGTGGACCGCGCGCGGGCCGCCTCGCCCGCCTTCGAGGTTACGGCGGAGAACGCGGGGGCTGTGGCCGCCATCTGCTGGCGCCTCGACGGGCTGCCTCTGGCGCTTGAGCTCGCGGCGGCCCGGTCAAGGTTTCTGGACCCCGCCTCGCTGCTACTCAGGCTCGACCGGGCGCTCTCCGGCGGTTGGGTGCGGGACCTTCCCGAGCGCCAGCGCACCATCCAGGCCGCCCTCGACTGGAGCTACGACCTCCTCTCGGAAGAGGAGAAGGCTTTGTTTCGTAGGCTTTCCCTGTTCTCCGGGGGGTTTACCCTGGGGGCCGCGGAGACCGTTGGCGCGGCCGACGGTCTCGAGTCCGAGGACGTGCTCGACCTGCTCGGTCTTCTCGTTGACCAGTCGCTTGTACTGGCCGAGACTCCGTCTGGCCGCATGCGCTACAGGATGCTGGAGCCGGTCAGGCAGTACGCCCTGGACAAGTTGAGGGAGAGTGGCGAGCAGGACGGCGTTCGCATCAGGCACGCCGGGTACTATACCGAGCTCTCCGAAGAGGCCGAGCCGCGGATAAAGGGCCGGGATCAGGTAGCGTGGCTCGACCGTCTGGAGACCGAGAACGCCAACCTCATGGCCGCCATAAGCCGCTCGTCCGAAGCGGGAGATCCTGAGACGGCTGCCCGGATAGGCTGGGCCATTGCCATGTACTGGGTGATGCGCGCCCGCCACAGCGAGGGCCGGCGCCTGATGGGGCAGGCTCTCACGCTTGCGCCAGAAGCGCCGCCAGGGGTGCGCGCCAGGATCATCTGGGGCCTCGCGGTCTGCATCTACGGCACCGGGGAGAACGAACGCCTTATGGAGGTCGCCGGGGAAGGCGCTCGTCTCGCCCGGCAGGCCGGTGACAGGCGCCTGGAGGCCAACATCGCAGGCATGATGGGCTTCGCCGCGTTGCAGCTAGGAGACTTCGACCAGGCTACCAGGATCCTCGAAGAATCGCTGACGGTCTTCCGGGAGATGGAACTCGACTGGGACACAGCCCATATCCTGAACCACCTGGCGATCCCACCCATGCAACGGGGACGGTTCGATCAGGCCGCCGATTACGCAAGGGAGGCGCTCGCGATTACCGAGCGCACAGGAGACAGGCTCGCCGGCAACATAGCTCTCTACGTACTGGCCCAGGCTGCCCTGGCAACGGGCAATCGACAAGAGGCGGCCGGGTTCCTCCGCCGCTCGCTCGTGCTCGCCTCCGAGCTGGGAGACACGGTGAACACCGCATACTGCATGCAGGCTCTGTCAACGGCGGAAGAGAGGCGCGACCCCCACCGCGTCGCCCGCCTGCTCGGGGCGGCGGAGGCGTTGCTGGATACGGTAGGGGTGCCCCTTTACGCCACGTCAGACGGCGAGTTGCACCGAGACACGGCGGACCTGGCTCGCGAAGAGTTGGGTGAGGAGGCGTGGCTGATGGCCAGGGACGAAGGACGCGAGATGACCTTCGAACAGGCCGTGGCCTACGCTCTGGAATCGGAAGCTTGAACCTGAGCGTCTGCCCAGCGCGCCGGAGAGTCCACCATCTCGATGCCGTACCTGGCATAGACGCGTCGGAGATCCCCTGCGCTGGCGTTCCCACCGATCTCTTCCAGAAGCATCTCGTGGGTTCCCCCTGGCGTGGTCAGGTCCAGGACGCGGGCCGGCATCTTCCCCCTGTTGGTGAAGGCGTGCACGGTGCCCCTGGGAACGAAGATCAGGGATCCCGCCCGCGCAGCCAGCAGCTCCTCCCCGAGGAGGAGGTCGAGCTCCCCCTCCACCACGTAGAGGCACTCGTCCTCACGATGCTGGATGTGGGGTGGATCCCCCCCTCCAGGCGGGACGCTCCGCTCGAAAAGCGAATACGCACCCCCGGTCTCCCCGGCCGCAACCTTGCGCGTGAAAAGTCCCCCCGGCGCCCGTATCTCGCGCCCCTCGTCCCGTGCCAGATGGGCGGCGATCCGTTCTCTCGTCTCCACGTCGACCTCCCCGTGTTCTTATCTATGTGACACTAGTCTCGCGCCCCACACCCTCGAGCACCATCCACACGACCCCCACGCTACCCCCACGCTAGAGGGCGGGCATCGCAAGCACGACATTGCCCACGCCACAGCAGTTTGCAGAAGTACCCGGCTGCGTAGTCCTCTGCGCCGCCCCAGGTGCCGAACGTCAAGCGCGGCCTCCTAGTTTTCCAAGCACTGCCTCTCGTAACGGTTGCCGTAACGTTCGGGAGACGGTGCTGCTATAGGGTGGTGTTGTGACGGAACCAACAAGGAAACAAGGTTGGGGCATCGGCAGCATGAGCTACCGTACCGCGGCCTGGCTTGCCTGGTCGCTGTGCGCGCTCTCGCTCGTGTTGACTGCGCTCGGATTGTGGCTGTTGAGCCTGAACTACTCCGACCCGCAAGCTCCCGTCTACGATCCCTGGCTCGACAACACGCTCACCGCGCTCAGCTATGCGCCGGTAGGTGCGTTGATCGCCTCGCGTCGCCCGGCAAACCTCCTGGGCTGGCTCTTGTGCCTGTTCGGCCTCGTCATCAGCATCAGCCACTTCAGCGCCGAGTACGCCATCTACGCCCTGCTGGCACGGCCCGACTCACTCCCCGCGGGCGAAGTGATGGCCGGGGTTATCTCGTGGCTGCTGCCCGTGATCGTCTGGCTCTCGCTGTTTCCGTTGCTCCTGTTTCCGACGGGGAGGTTGCCGAGCAGGCGCTGGAGGTGGTTGGGGTGGCTGACCGCGGCATCCGTCGTGCTTGGGGTGATCTTCTCCGCGCTGTCTCCAGGAGCACTGATGGGCGTCCTTGGCCCGGTCCGAAACCCGCTCGGGATAGAGGGCTTCTCCAGCGTCTACTACCTCGTGGTGTTGTTCACCATGTTATTTGTCCTGACCGGCGCGGTAGTCTTCGCAGTGCTCATGCGTCTCTGGCGCTCCACGGGGGTGGAGCGTCAGCAGATCAAATGGTTTGCTTACGCCGCCACGGCGAGCGCTATCGCCACGAGCCTTGCGTACGGCATACCCGGACTGGTAGCCACGCCACCGCGGTTGGAGCGGATAGCGATCGCGTTGAACGTCGCTCTCATACCAGGGATTCCTATTGCTATCGGAATAGCGATACTGCGCCACAGGCTGTGGGATATCGACATCATCATCAACCGCACCCTCGTCTACGGTTCGCTCACGGCGGCGCTTGCGCTGACCTACCTGGGCGGTGTGGCAACGACGCAGGCGGTTTTCCGTGCGCTGACCGGCCAGGAGCAGCAGCCCCAACTGGCCATCGTCGTCACTACTCTTGTGATCGCGGCGCTTTTCAATCCCTTGAGGCGACGTATCCAGTCCTTCATCGACCGGCGCTTCTACAGGAGGAAGTACGACGCGGCAAAGACGCTAGCTGCCTTCAACTCCAGGTTGCGCGAGGAGACCGACCTTGACTCTCTGAGGGTCGCGGTACTCGGCGTGGTCGAGGAGACCATGCAGCCCGAGCACGCCTCGCTGTGGCTACGTCCCCACACGGCTCGTGCGGAGGAGGCATCCAGCTAATCCGCTCGTCAACTGACCGAGAATCGCCTGCACGAGGCAATCGTGTGCTTGTAAGCGACGGCTTTCACGCCGTCGCAGGCTGACGCTTCAAAGGGCGCCCTCCGGCTCCGTGTCACTACCGTGCGGCACGTAGGTCGATCTCACTGGTCTGGCCGATCCGCTCCCACATGAGGGCCCGTGCTTCTGCCGACCACGGCGTAGAGCGGGTCGGAGAAGAGGCGGCGAGGGCTACGGTCGAGGCTCTGGATCTCGTCAAAGTTTCCCGCCTCCGCGAGGTAACCTTCCACGAGGCGCAAGTGCCCACGATCATCCAGTCGGTGCCAGATCTCGACCGCCTTGGTCGGAAAGCAGCGGTTGGAGAACGTGATAACCACCGGCGCGCCCACCTTCAGAACG
>DASUPX010000054.1:0-16127 GCA_036280905.1 Rubrobacter sp.
CGTGGCACGCCACGCCCGAGCCACAACCTGCGTCGTGCGGCTGGCCGTGAATGACAACGTCACGCTTGTGATCGCCGACGACGGCGTCGGAATGCCCTCGGGACGCAGCGCGGGCGTCGGTCTCTCTTCGATGCACGAACGGGCAGAAGAACTCGGCGGCGGCTGTGTCGTCGAATCCATCCCAGAGGGCGGTACCCGCGTCATCGCCCGCCTGCCGCTGGCGAAGGGGCGCTAGGCTTGGAGAGCTTGCGCATCCTCGTCGCAGAAGACCATCCGCTTTTCAGGAAGGGCATGACAACCCTTCTCTCATCGGTGCCCGAGTTCGAGGTCGTGGGCGAGGCAGCTACGGGCGAGGAAGCCGTGGCGCGTGCCGCCGACCTGCAGCCCGACGTTATTCTGATGGACCTCCAGATGCCCGAGGTCAACGGCATAGAGGCCACGCGCAGAATCCTCCAACACGACCCGAGCGTGCGCATCTTGGTCGTGACGCTCTTCGAGGACGACGACTCCGTGTTCATGGCCCTTAGGGCCGGGGCGCGCGGGTACGTCCTCAAGGACGCAGACGAGGAGGAGATGGTGCTCTCGATACGAGCCGTGGGCAAGGGCGAGGCAATCTTCAGTCCGGCCATCGCCACCAGGGTGCTCGCCTACTTCGCGGCCTCGGCGCAAGGGGGTACTCCTCCACAGGCCTTCCCCACCCTAACCGACCGCGAGCGCGAGATCCTAAAGCTCATCGCCAAAGGGCACCCCAACCCTTCCATCGCCAGGGAGCTCTCCCTGAGCACGAAGACGGTAGGGAACTACGTCTCCAACATCTTCACCAAGCTGCAGGTAGCCGACCGTGCAGAGGCCATCATCCGTGCCAGGGAAGCTGGCCTAGGGTAGCGCGAGCAGAAGGAACAGCGGTAAACATCTATTCATCGGCCGACCTACGGGGTCGAACGCGCCCTCCGGAGCCACAATCCGACGACTTCGGTTTCTGGGCGTTGCCGTATGTTGCATAAACCGCTTATCTAAGTGGATTTCTTTGCTCGCGGTTGCCCACCGTTGCTGCGTGTTGCGCCCTGGGTGGTGTCAAAGGTGGTGTCAGATAGTCCCCACTCCCACCATGCGGCATATCTCCATTCCGCTTATTCGGCTTGTCTATGGGGAACAGAGAGGGTGACCGACGGGGCTCGAACCCGCGACCTTCGGAGCCACAATCCGATGCTCTACCTACTGAGCTACGGCCACCACGCGCGAAGGAGATTCTACCAGCGATAGGACGCCGGGCAAAGCGTGTTCTAGGTCCAGATATTAAGGCAACGTCACATAACGCCGTCCTACCATCCTTCCTAGCCGTGAATTCCCGCTTTCGCGGGAAGGACGGGTAGGGAAGGTCCGGTGTTTCCTGGTCTGGAGGTGTGGTCTTCGGGTACGGTCTCGCTGTCAGTCGCCCCAGCCGAGGAACTCGGTCTTCTTGTCGTTGTGCTTGCCTTCGTCTACCACGCGGAAGACCCTGGAGGGGCTGGGGTTTTTCATGATGACCACGTTGCCCTCGGTGTCGTAAACCTGGATGGAGACGCAGAGGTAGTCCCCCGGCTCGTGTTCGTCGGCGACCTTGAGGGTAACCTCGACGGTGGCCCTCTTCTGTCCGTTGCCGTTGCCTCTCAGCTCCATGGTGTCGTCCGGGTCAAGCCCCCTCGGGCCAAGTTCCCCGGCGTACCTCAAGCGCCGGAAGACGGCCCTGACGTGGGCCACGCCATCCTCGTCGTGCAGGACTATGGGAACCCGGATCACATCGTCTATGGAGTACGTGTTCAGATTGGTCAGTTCTCGCGCCATTGCAACCTCCCATAAAGACAGCACAATTGATGTTCCTCGAAACGCGTCTCCTGAAACAAGAGAGGGAAGGTTTCAGGCTTCAGCAATATTACCTGTTGCCTGTTGCCTCTATTCGAATGCTATTCCTAGCTTGATGCTCTCTTGCGGGTTGCGGTCTACGTACTGCTCGTAGGCATCGGGGGCCTGGGGGAACGGCACTACCGGATCTATTATTCTCTGGCAGTCGATCTGGTTGGAGGAGAGCAAGTTCCAGCAGGTTGCGGCTATCCGCTGTCGGTTCCAGCGCGGGTGGTCCCGGCTCGGCTCGCTGCTGGCGCGGGAGAAGACGAGGTTGGCGTTGTTGAAGTGGGCTTCCCTGCCGAGATCCAGGGTCCCGCTGAAGGCCCGCGCCCAGCCGACGAAGGCTATGGTGCCGCCGTAGCCGAGGCCCCTTAGAGCCTGCTGCAGTGCCTGCTCGTTTCCGCTGGTCTCTATGGCCACGTCGACCCCGGCCCTGCTGGTGGCCCGCTTGAGCTCGAGGCCAACGTCCTCGCTCACGGGGTCGAGGGCCGCGTCCGCGCCAGCGGCCACGGCTGCGTCCCTTCGCTTCTGGATGGGGTCGATGACGGCCACGTAGTCTGCGCCGGCCACCCTGGCCATCTGGGCCGCTATGGCGCCTATCGCGCCGAGGCCGAACACGGCGACACGGTCCCCGAGGCGCACCCGGCCGTCGCGGATGCCGCCGAGGGCGAACTGGGCGGGGTCGAGGCACAAGGCGCTCTTCCACGGCATGCCATCTGGCACGGGCAGGAGGAAGGGCTCGGTATCCGCGTTCAGCATCTGCGTCTCCCTTATGCCACCGTAGCCGCACACGCGGTCCCCGACCGCGAAGCGCCGCACCTCCTCTCCCCTCTCGACTACGATGCCAACCCACTGGTTGCCCAGGACCGGACCCCCACCATCACTCGCGATTCTGGCGTCCTTGCGGGTTACAAAGAGTCGCCAGTCCTCGTCGAAGAGATCGGCGACGAAAGGGTCTTCGCCACGAAATACGCCTATCTCGGAGCCATGCTTCGGGGAGGCGTACTCGACACGGACCCGGATCTGACGGCTTCCGATCTCCGGCTCGTCGTAGTCCACGAGGGCGGCTTTCCTTGGCGCGACGGCGACCAGCTGCCTCGGCATCAGAGCCCTCTTCCCGATGCCACGATGTTCTTCAAGATGACCCCGACCCTCCGGCGGAGATCAGCTGCTCGACCTGTACCATGTGGCGAAGGGCCTGCTCCGCCACGCCGTCGAGGGATGGAGCGTCTCTCCCTTCCTCCAGCAGGTTCGGCAGCGCCGGGATTAGCTCGAAGGCGAGGCTCCTGTCGTAGCCTACCTCTGTAAGCGCCCGAAGTACCTCCGCGAAGTCTATGTGCCCGAGGCCGGGGGCCAGGCGGTTGGAGTCGGAGAGGTGAACGTGGTTCAGAACGCCAGCGTGTTCCAGGATGGCGCCGGAGATGGAACGCTCCTCTATGTTCATGTGGAAGGTGTCCGCCATGACACCCCCGTTGGCGAGGCCTGTCTCTTGCCACATCCTGGCCCCCTCCTCCAGCCGGTTCAGCATATAGGTGCCGTAGCGGTTCCAGCACTCCAGCGAGAGGTCGACGCCAAGCGAAGAGGCGTGATTCCCGGCGTCCCTGATCCCTTCCACGGCCCACAGCCACTCGTCGAGGGGATCGGCGACGGGCCTGACCCTGGCGTACGCGGTCGGGGCGACGATGAAAAGCGGGGCTCCGGCCTCCGCCGCGAACTCAGCGACGCCGCGCAGGTAGGCGACGGCGGTGCTTCTCCTCTCCGGGTCGGGATGGGAGAGGTCGCGCTCCTCGGTGAAGTTGGGGCACACGGAGGCCACGCTGAGGCCCGCGTCCGCAGCCAGTTTGCGTATCCTCCCGGGATCGTGCCCCTCCGGCTCTCCCTCGATCTCCACAGCGTCGTAGCCGAGCCTGGCAAGCCGGTCAATGGACATGGCGACGTCTTCGCCGCCGAAGCCGATCACGTTGTACGAGTAGAGGAACCCCCGCTTCATCCCTTCAGACCACCGGCGGTGAGCCCGTTAATGAAGCGCCGTTGGAGGCCGAGAAACAGTACCAAGACGGGCAGGATGATTATGAGGCTGGCGGCGCTGGTCAGACCCCAGTCGCGGCTGAAGTTGCTCTGGAACGCGAGGAAGCTCGTCGTGACGGGCTTGAGGTTCTGGTCCTGAATAAACGTGATGGCGAAGAAGAACTCGTTCCACGCACCGAGCCCGGAGACGAGGGCGATCGTCAGGAAGCCTGGCCAGCTCAAGGGCAGCACCACCCTGGTCAAGACCTGCAGCTCGTTCGCCCCGTCTACCCGGGCCGCGTCCTCGAAGCCGCGCGGCAGGGCCACTAGGTAGGAGCGCAGGAGCAGGGTGGCGAACGGCGAGAATATCGCCCAGTAGATCACGATCAGGCCGTAGAGCGTGTTGGTAAGTTGTAGCGTGCTCCACAGGAAGAACAGCGGCACGATAAAGAGCTGAAACGGTAGCGCGCTCGCCACGAAGAGGTAGAGCAGTACCGCGTTCGTGCCGGGCAGGTCCAGTCGCGCCATCGCGTAGGCCGCCGTGCCGGCGATTACGCAGACCCCGACGATGGTGCCCGTGGTCAGGATCGTGCTGTTTACGAGGGTCGTCGCGAAATCACCCTGCGTCCAGGCGGTCGCGAAGTTCTCGAACACCGGCGAGGTCGGCGGACCAAGAGGGTTGCGCCCGATCTCGGCGTTCGTTTTCAGCGAGTTGAAGATCAGAACCACCAGCGGCCCGACGGCGAAAAGCGCGAGCAAAACGAGAACGATGTAGTAAGGAAACTTCGAAGGCTCCCGTCTCTGACGTCGTCCTCTGGCCGGGGTGCTCAAATCTCCCACCCCCTTCTCCGCAGGAACAGAAAGACCACGATGACCAGGCCGCTCATAAAGCTCAGACCGAGCCCCATAGCCGCTGCGTACCCGGCCTCGAAGCGGGCGAAGGCCTCTTTATACATTAGGGTGCCCACGACCTCACTCGCCCCCGCTGGTCCGCCCTGGGTGATGATGTAGATATAGTCGAAGACGAGGAGGGACCCGATGATGGTTATGAGGACGACGAAGACGAGCGTCGCCCTGATACCCGGTATGGTGACGTTTATGAACTGCTGCCAACGGTTCGCCCCGTCCATCTTGGCCGCCTCGTAGAGCTCTTTGTCTACTGACTGCAGGGCCGTCAGAAAGAGCAGTACGACAAAGCCCCACCAGTGCCAGTTGTCAACGAAAGCGACAGCAGGTAGCGCAAGCCTCTCGCTCCCGAAGAAGGAGACCCCGTCGAGAAAAGGGATGCCTACCGTCGCAAGCGCGGAACCGATGCCACGTGAGGGGTCCAGAATGTTCTGCCAGAGCGCGGCGTTCACGACGCTCGCGATCACGTAAGGGATGAAGTACAGGACGCGGAATATCATCTGGAAGCGCGTGATCTGAGAGAGCAGGAACGCCCCGAGCAAGCCCATACCGATTGGAACCGTCAGAAAGATCATCGTCCAGATCAGGTTGTGCAGCAAGGCGGACCAGAAGTCGACATCGGCGACGATGTCCCTGTAGTTCTGGAGGCCGACCCACTCGGCTGGGCCGATGCCCGACCACTCCGTAAAGGAGTAGTAGACCGTGGCGACCGAAGGGCCGAGTATGACGAGCAAGTTGACGACTAGCAGCGGGACCATGAAGAGCCAGGCCGACAGAAGCCTACGCCGCCTCAGGCCGCCCGTGGAAGCGCTCTTGGCCGCGCCCTGCGCCACTATGCGGCGCCCCCTGGCTTGATGATCTTGGGCACGGCGCCCTCCTTGCGCTCTTCCGTGAACTGCTCGTCGAGCCCCCGGCAGAACTCGGCCGCCGTGATGTCGCCGGTTAGAACCTTCTGCATCTCCTCCTGGATGTACACGTCGGACTTGGAGGGCCAGAACGTCCACGCCGTATAACCGAAGTTACCCTGGTTGGTGGCCTGGCTGAGCGCCGCGAGTTGCCTGGCAACCCTCTCGTCCATGCTGGAGGGAAAGTCCGACTCGCTGAAGGGAAGCGGCGCGTTGAAGGCGGATGGCACGGCGGCCATCCACTCGGCGGCCCGCTTCTTGTCCGCCACGAGGTAGTCGATGAACGCGGCGGCCCCCTCGGCGTTCTCCGCCCTGCCGTTGACGGAGAGGGTGGACCCGATGCCGAGCTCGTACAGCTCGGCCGGCACGCCGCTCCTCAAGGGCGGAAGCGGCGCCCAGTCCCAGGCGTCTCCCGAGTTCTCGAAGTAGTCGTTGATGGTCGCCAGGAACCAGGAGCCCTCCACGTTGGTCCCGGCCTTGCCGTCGCCGAGGTCGGCGTGCAGGGCGTCGAAGCCGTTGGAGAAGAACTTCTCCTGGCTCCCCCCGAACCAGCCCTTCTGGACGTAGCTGTTGAAGAGATCGATGGCCTCCACGAAGATGGGATCCGAGAAGGGGATCTCCCCGGTCAGCGCCTGGTAGAGCGCGTCCGGACCCGAGTAGTGGTTCCAGAACACGGTCGGGAACCACTCGATGGCCGCCGGGTCGTCCCCGATTCCTGCGGCGAACGGGGTAATGCCCTGCCCCTGCAACTCCTCGGCCATGGCCTCGAGCTCGTCGCGGTTCTTCGGGGGCGCCATGCCCTTGTCCTCGAAGAGGGTCTTGTTGTAGTAGAGAAGCATGGTCTGGAGCTGGTACGGGATGGCGTACAGCTTGTCCTCGTAGCGCCCGAGGTCGAGCGCCCAGCCAAGGAGCTTGTCCTCCCATTTGTACTCGCTTGAGTAGTCGTCGAGCTCGGCGAACAGGTTGGCGTCGATGTACTCCTGCGCGTACGCCGGCCCCGGAGTCATGATAATGTCGGGCCCCTCGCCGCCCTGCAGGGCCGTCCTGACGAGCCGGTCCATCTCGTCTGGCGGCTGGAACGTAACCTTGAGGTCCGTGCCCCCGTTCGCCTTCTCGAAGGGTTTCTCTATGCTCTTCTTGAAGTACGCCTGGGGCCCCGAGCCTTCGAGGTTGCTCCAGTAGGTGACCTGGCCGCCGCCTCCCCCGCCGCCCCCGCACCCGGAGAGCAACGAGCCCGCCAGGCCAACCCCGAGGGCCGCCTTTCCCCCCCTTGCCAGAAATTGCCTGCGCGAGATGTGTGCGTGCATGACCAGCTACCTTTCAGACGTTGACACCGAACGGTCGAGCACCGAGGGTACCCTCTTTACGAGCACGGCAGGAAGCGGTTCGCCGGAGATCGGCTTTGTTCTTTTCCATCCCTCTACTACACACCCCTGTGCGAAGGATCCGTTTGCTCCCACCCGTTTCGCCCGCATATTAAGGCACACAATAGCTTGAATCATTGCTTACACGTCCTGAGTTGTTGTAAAAAACACCTGTAGAAAGATCTGGAGTTGGAGGCAGAAGGGATGGTTTCTCTTGGAATTATCCATAGCACCTTACGTCCGTGACGCCAGCATTCCCGTGAGGAGCGCGTGGTACACGGCCAGGCGACGTCTTCTTGACTACCTCATCATGTACGTTCAGGAGGGAGAGATGATCGCGCATGTCGAGGGGCGTGGGTACGAGTTCGGGGCCGGGGAGTTTTGCCTGATCCAGCCTGGCGAGGTACACACCCTGGAGGGTCCCGCCCACACTATTACGCCCTACTTGCATCTAGACGTGTTCCACAATTCCGGGCGGGAGCAGAGCTTCGTGGTCCGTTCCGGGCGGGTGGACCTCTCCGGGCACGGGGACCTCATGCAGCCCCGTCTCGAAGAGGCGTTGGGGGTCAGGGTTCCGACGGGGTTCGTCCCGCCGCATCCGGCGCAGTTCAGGGACACCATGCTCAAGGCCATAGGCATCTGGCAGCGCAGGGACTTTCTCGGCCAGCTAGAGGCCCAGTACCTGGCGATGGGGCTTGTTCTGTCCATCTTGCGTGGCTACTCCAGCGAGAGCTCCGAGTCCTCCGATGAGCCGGAGTTTTTGAACTGGATCACCTCCTACATGTCGCTGCATCTCTCCGAGCCCCTCACCATCTCGGACATGGCCGCCCGGGCCGGCCTCTCGGCCTCCCGATTCTCCCAGGTCTTCCGCAACCGATTCGCGAGGCCGCCCCACCAGTTCCTGCTCCACCTGCGCGTGCAGCGCGCCCAGGACCTGCTCCACCACACGAGCCTCACCATGAGGGAGATCTCGGCCCAGTGCGGGTTCTCGGACGTGCACCACTTCGCCAAGACCTTCAAGAGGCTCTCCGGCCAGACCCCAGGCTCTTACCGGAGGTAGCGCCTTGCGGAAATATCGATCATCCGCCAGGAGATCTTTCGATCTTCAGCCGTAAGCAAGAACAGAGAGCTGAAAGCTATAAGCTGACGGCTGATAGCTACCCTAGTCCAGGTGCGGGCTGAGGAGGGTCAGGTCGGCCGGGCTCAGGCGGTCGGAGGCCGTACGGGCCTGGTGCCAGTAGGGGTAGAGGAGCGGCGGGGCGCTGACCTCGTCGAGACGGGCGCGCTCTTCGTCGGAGAGCTTCAGGTCGGCGGCGGCGAGGTTGTCCGCGAGTTGTTCCTCGGTGCGGGCGCCGACGACGATGGAGGCCACGCCGGGACGGCCTAGCAGCCAGGCGAGGGAAACCTGCGCCGCGGAGACGCCGTGACCGTCGGCGATCTCGACCAGCACGTCTATGGTGTCGTAGAGCTTCTCGGGGTCCCGGACCGGCGGCTCGTCCCAGCCGCTTACGTGGCGTCCTTCGGCGGCGTCCTCGTCGCGGCGGTACTTGCCGGAGAGGAGTCCTCCGGCCAGCGGACTCCACACCAGGATGGAGCATTCCTGGCCCACGGCCAGGGGGACGAGCTCGTACTCCGCGTCCCTGGCTTCGAGGGAGTAGTAGATCTGCTGGCTCACATAGCGTTGCAGGCCCAGCCTCTCGGAGACGCCAAGCGCCTTCATCAGTTGCCAGCCGGAGAGGTTCGAGCTGCCGATGTAGCGAACCTTGCCAGAACGGACCAGCGTGTCGAGCGCCTCTAGCGTCTCATCGAGGGGGGTTATGCCGTCCCACTCGTGCGTCTGGTAGAGGTCGATGTAGTCCGTGCCGAGACGCCTGAGGCTCGCCTCGCACTGACGGATCAGGTGTTGCCTGGAGAGGCCGGTCTCGTTTGGTCCATCCCCCACCGGCATGCGCGCCTTGGTCGCGAGCAGTAGCCTGTCACGCCGGCCGGAGATGGCCTGACCGAGGATCTCCTCGGACTCGCCATCTGAGTACATGTCGGCCGTGTCGAAGAGGTTGACGCCCGCGTCGAGGCAAGCGTCCACCTGCCTGGTCGCCGTCGCCACGTCCGTAGACCCCACCATCCCGAAATCGCCACGTCCCCCGAAGGTCATCGTGCCAAGAGTCATGGCTGAGACGTAAAGTCCGGAGCGTCCAAGACGGCGGTACTCCATGAGAATCCTCCCAAAAAATCTGCTACCGGGTCAGACGTCAGCCTAGCACGCCGGGATGGCATTCGCCGTCTGACCGCTCCAGAAACGGCCCGGCGTAACCCTTCTGTTCCCGTCTACATCTAATCTCTTATAGGCCCAGTGTTGGGAAGACCCACCCGTGGGTAGAGTAAGATAGGCAAACAGGCGTAAACGCGGCCAATGCAGTAGAACGAAAGGACGTGGAGGATATGGCTCAATCCCCTGCCGTGCACATCGAGCTCAGGGACGACGCGTGGATCGTGATCCGTGAGGGCAACCAGCGGGCGACCTCGGTCCATCCGACCCAGGCTGAGGCGGCAGAGAGCGGCAGGGAACTGGCCCGTGCGGCCGGGGCCCAGTTCTTCCTCCACGGGACGGACGGCCGGGTTAGAGAGCATCACGACTACAGCGGAGACCGGACTGCGCAGGACGAGGGCTTCCTGGACACCCCACTCGGCACCGTTGGCACCGTAACCGAAGCTGCGGATGGGATCACCTCCACCGCGGCCCAGACCCTCGGTGCCGACACGACCAGTGATCCCGCCCCCGCCAGGGAGAAGCCGGCCTTCGGCTCCCCCCGTACGACCGGGGATACCGGGGATGTGATCCCACCCGCCGTAGGCTCCACGATTACGCCAGAAGAGCGGTATGCGGACTACGAGGTCTATGACCAGTACGGGCAGAGGATCGGGCCGATCAGTGACCTGTTCGTCGACGACAATGACGAGCCAGAGTATGTCGGCGTAGAGCCAGGCACCATGAAGGACCGCTCCGTCCTCGTCCCCGGCGAGGTTATCTCCATCAACGACGGGCTCAGGCGGATGGTTGTCTCACGCCCGATCACCGTGGTCGAGACCGCGCCGAGCCTGGGCCACGACGAACAGGTGACCCCAGATTTCGAGCGGAGGGTCAGGCTCCATTACGCCCTGCCCCTGGCGAATGAGACCGTGCGACCGGGGCAGCCGGGCGCACCGGTCGCGCCGGCGGAACGGTCGGAGCGGGCTGAGGCGGTTCAGACGGGTGACCCCGACCCTCTGTCGCGCGTAACCGGCCGCGAGGACGACGAGGTGACGGTGCAGCGTGTGGAGGAGGAACTCCTCGTCGGCAGGCGTGAGCGCGAGGCCGGGAGCATGCGCATCCGCAAGCGCGTGCGCACCGAGACCGAGCACCTGGAGGTGCCCAGGAAGCGCGTCGAGGTAACCGTAGAGCGCGTGCCGGTAGATGAGACTACCGCGAGTGACACCGGCATCACCTCGACCCCGCAGATCGAAGAAGAAGAGATAGTCGTCCCCATAGTCGAGGAAGAGATCCTGATCGAGAAGCGACCCGTGGTGAAGGAAGAGATCCGTATCCGCAAGCGGGTCGTGGAAGAGGTCGAGATTATCGAGGAGGATGTCCGTATAGAGGAGGTCGAGATCGACGACCAGACCCACCGGGAGAACGATCTGTAACGGGCGGTCGGGCTAAGGCTTCAGGCTACAAGGTTTCGGGCTTCAGGAGAACTACCTGTTACCTGATAGCTGTAGCCTTTCCCCACCTCGGATGCTTTTTCAGAAGGCGGCTCTATTTACGAATCGCTGACTATCCTTTCTCGATACGGTCTATGGTCTCTTTTCTGGCGGCACTCTGGTCTGGTGTGGGAAGGCTGACGTCGGGGGGTAGCTCGACCCTGATGTCCGCTTCCTGATCGACGTGTAGCTCTCCGGTGGCGAGCCGGCACTCCAGCACGTGGCCACCAGCGCTTCTGTCTTGCGTTATGAAGTGGAAGTGGTAACCGGCCACGTTCAGGCCCTGGGCGTAGTCGGGAAACCTGAACCCTACAAGGCTACCACGGACGTCGTGTAGCTCGAAGACGGGCTGGTTCTGGACTACCTCGACGAGCGGCGGGAAGGGCTTGCGCTGGCGGGGTACGCTCCGCGTTCTTACGTGGTCGAAATGGCCGTCTACCCTGACGCCGCAGCACACGTTCGCGTCGCCGGAGATCCGGTCTACGAGCTCGCAGAGGTCGGCGAGGTTCGCCGCGTCAGGGGTCTCGGACAGGGTTGGCTCGAAGAAGGTGACGACGGCGAAGGGTGTTTTCGCCTTCCCGTCTACGGGGTAGGCCCTTCCATCGGCCCTGACCTGGTAGAAGTCGCCGTCGAGCGCAACCATCTCGCCATCCAGGGCATCGAACGTGCCAAGGCCGAAGTCGCCGTGCGCCTCAAGTTCCGCGAAGCTGATATCGCCTTCGTAGTTGCCGTCCAGGAGGGAGTCGATGGTCGAGGTCTGGAACAGGGTGTGGTGCAGGAGGTCCTCATCCGTGAGGTCCCGCCTCCCGATAAAATCTACGTGCAGTGCGCCGACAAGCGCCGTGTCGATGGGCATTCCGCTCCTTTGCGGTCTCGGGGGTACTCGTGCTAGAGCCAGCCTGACCTCTTGAACCAGATGTAGAGGCTACCGGAGATCAGGAACATAACGGCCAGCATTACCTCGAAACCGTGGTCGGCCCTCGTCCACCAGGCGCCTTCGAAGTTCATGCCGAACACGCCGGCGATTAGAGACGGAACGATGAGTATGGCGCCCCAGGCGGAGATCTTCTGCCCTACCACGGTAAGGTTGACCTGTAGCAGGCTCGAGAGCCGCGCCCGCGCGCCATCGAACTCCTCGGTCACCCGCAGCGCGCGATGCCTGATGCGAGTGGCCTGCCTGAGGGACAGGGGGGCATCTTCTTCCACGAGCCGCTCGAGCGCTGAGGCAAGGGGCATTATTGCCTGCTGCAACTCCACCGCCTGACTCGTGTACGTGTGGATCCGGCGCACGATGTCGCGGGATCTTCCCTCCATAACCGAAACCTCGGCGCGGCGGATGCACCCGTCGATAACCCCTGCGGCATGCTCGTAGTCACCAACTACCTCACCGACCATCTCCAGGAGAATCGACTCGGAACCAAGCGTCAGGAGCTCCGGACATTCTTCCGCCCTCCTGCGCAACCGGTCAGTCACCACACGTTCGTCGTGGGTGAGCGTGACGATCATGTTCGGCTCTTCTACGGCGATCACGAGTACCCAGTCACACCCTGCGGATCCTAGCCCCCCTTCTCCGGCGGCGCCAACTGCCAGGCCAGGGTCCTGGAGGACCGGCAACACACCTACCAGCCAGCTCTCGTGCCTCTCCACGCCGGACCGGTGCGGGAACCTTGTGGCTTCCCGCAGAAGATGTGGCTCCGCACCGAGGCTACCGGCGAACACGTCGAACTCGTTCTCGTCCGGGTCGACCAGGGAGACCCAGGCCAGGCTCCCCGCCTTCAGACTGGCCTGGCGGGCCTCCTCAAAGGGCACGGGAGCCCCGCTCAAGCCCTGCACGTATAGGGTGCATTCGGTGCTCACCGTCGCATCACCCCGTCGGGGCACGGGGAGCTATCAGGGTGGATCTCTGTCGGCACTTCCCTCCGTTCGCCGTTAGCCTGGCGCTGCCCGCAGTAAACTGGCCCGGGCGCCCACGCGCAAGGTAAGAGTGCCCCAGGTGGGCTCTTGTCCCACACGTTCTAACTCGGCGGGCCCAGGTACTCTTTCGCGACGGAGGCAACCAGGGAATAGGTGGTATCTACCATGTTACCCACGTACAATCCGCCCGCCTGGGTGAGCAACTGGTAGGCATCCCAGCGGTCGTAACCGTATTCCTCCTCCAACCAGAGGACCAGCTCCGTGTTCGCGATGCGGGCGGCGTCCTCCATAGGACGCGCGCTGCCGACCACCATGATGGCCTCATCCGACTCGATCCGCGGCCACTCTATCGCGTTGTCTTTGATCACCTCGAAAATCACGGTGACCTGGGCGGTGATCTCCAGCGCGACCCCGCAGAGCTCCCCCTGCCCCTGCCGCGCGTGGCAATCACCGGTGTAGAAGAGCGCGCCAGGATTCCAAACGGGCAGGTAAACGGTGTTGCCCGGTTTGACGTCGGGCACATCCATGTTGCCACCGAAAGGACCTGGGGCGAGGGCGGTGATGGCTTCCAGGTCGGGGGCCACTGCCAGGGTACCGAGGAAAGGCTCCCACGGTAGCCTCACCCCGAGTTCCTCGCTGACCAGGTAGTTACCGTCTTCCACGATGTTCCAGATCCAGACCCTCTCCGGCAGCGGCTCCTGTAGTGTCCTGGTGAGATGGGTCGAGGTAAGCCCGCCGAAGAAGGGTATCAGGGCGCTCACCGCGAAGTCCCTCTTTGGCACGATGCTCTCGATGCGCACGGCCAGGGTATCGCCCGGTTCGGCCCCCTCCACGTAGATGGGTCCCGTCTGTGGATTGAGGAACTTTGCCGTTGCGAGGGCACGGCCAGGGAGATCATCCCTCCCGGTGATCCTGCTCTCGAAGGCGTCTTCCGTATGTATGGTCACCCGTTCTCCCGGCTTGACCGTCGCCACCGGCTCCCGGTATGGGTTGAAAACGTAGCTATAATCCTGCGGCACTACCTCCACCGCCCGTCCCTCATCCGCCTGCATCATCACTCCTTCTGGCGTCGCTCCTCCGACTATCTCACCCGTGGCTAACACCGGCGCGGGCAGGTTCATATTAGCGACCTTCGATGCCAGCCGTACTGACGGTGTGTACCCTGATGGATGCCTCTTCGCCTGCGACAGCCGGGAGACCGACATGCCTGTCGAAGCCGGCAGTGCCCTGGCAGTAGTTTGGAAGCGCGCCCGGCAGGATTCGAACCTGCGACCGGCGGATTAGAAGTGCCAAACGTAGCATTCTAGCACGTCCTTATATGTCCGGAAATTCTGCTGTTTTGCAGGAGTTTTTGAGGATTGCCGCTAAGGATTTGTCCACTGTGTCCTGGCTTGTAACGGCCCGGTTGCAGTACGGTTGCAGTACGGTCGGGGCAAGTAGACGCCGGCGTTGGACGGGAGATATTAGCGTCGGCACTGCTATTGCGGAGACCGTAGCGCGTGTATTATTGTATAGTAGTGTATACGATAGTAGTAGATGCTGATGGCCTCATAAAGCTGGGCAAATCGGGGGCGTTGCCGGCGCTTCTCGGCGCGGCGAGGCTCCTGGTGCCCAAGGCGGTGTGGGAAGAGGCGGTCGAGGAAGGCAAGCGCAGGATGTATGAGGATGCTCACGAGTTAGAGGCTGCGCTCTTGCAGGGTGCTGCTGAGGTGGTCTCGCATGAAGTCGGGGAAAAGGTCGAGAGATTGCTAGCGGGGTCGGCTGCTTCCTTTGGTGCGGGTGAGCGGGCAGCGTTGGCTGTGTACTTCGCTGCGGAAGCGGATGCAGTGCTGACCGACGATCGTGCTTTTCTGGGGCTACTTGCGGGTGCAGACCCTCCTGTGCCGGCCCTGGTGCCTGCCGCGGCGATCGTTGCACTGGCGGAAGGTGGTCTGGTGACTATTGATGAGGCTAGAGAGGCGCTGGCCGAGATCGAGCCCGCTATACGGAGGGGCGCTTACGAGGCAGCGATGGAAGATCTGGAGATGATGGAGAGGGCTAGGGATGGTGAGCAATGAGTGAGGCGAGATCTACTAGACCATATCCGTTGAGGATACCCGAGAACCTGATGGAGCTCGCGGAGGCCAAGAGCCACTCGGAGAGGACCGATCGGTCAACCGCCCTCAGACAGCTTATGTATGCTGGCGCGGAAGAATATGTGGTGCGGTTGCTCGAGCAGGGACGCGTTAGCTCCGGGAAGGCGGCGGAGCTACTTGACACCACGGTGCATCGCGTTCACGAGCTGGCCAGAGAGCGCGGGGTCGAGATCGGTGCGAGCGTTGAGGACTACCGGAGATCCAGGGAATCCACCTCCGGTCTACTGGAGTAGGCGGATTCGCGAAAGAGCTGGTCATCTTGGGAACATCGAGATACAAAGGAAATACAAGATCGATCTGCTCTGCCATAGCTTTATTGCTCCTGTGTACCCCGGTTGCAGTACGGTTGTAGTAAATGCATTCAAACCCGAACCGCTGTTCTAAATGCACCGTGTTCCTTACCTGAAAATTTTCTGTTCTTGAGAGCGCGCCCGGCAGGATTCGAACCTGCGACCGGCGGATTAGAAGTCCGCTGCTCTGTCCCCTGAGCTACGGGCGCTTTCGGCATATTCAGGCGGATTCCTCCGCTGCGGAGCCCAGCTTGAGACCCCGATGGCAGCAATGCGGCAGCAGTAGCCGCTTCGTGTCCGCCGCCGCGCGAGCTATTGTAGCGCAAGCATGGCGCCAGCTCGGGAGCCTCGGGACGGAAAACCCCTGTTAGTTGCTACTTAACACGTTTTGTTGGCGCGCAGTAGACAATGCCTTCAAAATCTCCTCCCCACGGATTGGCTTGGAAAATAGGTAGCCCTGCGCGAGGTCACAACCCGCCGCCCGCAGCAACTGCAACTGCTCCCCCGTTTCGACGCCCTCGGCTATGACCTCGAGGCCCAAGGCGTGAACCAAGTCGATAATGCCCGACACTAGCATCTCGGCACTCGGTTGCTTGCCGAGTCTGCCGACGAACGAGGGATCTATCTTGACGTAGTCGACGGGGAAGCGTTCGAGGTAGGACAGCGAGGAGTGTCCCGTGCCGAAGTCGTCTAGCACCATCCGCACGCCGAACTGCAGGATATCCTCTAGGACGGCTGCGGTCGTTAGGGCGTCCCCCATGGCGGTGCTCTCCGTGACCTCCAAGAGCAGGTTGCTCGGCTCGAGTCCCGTCTCCTTGAGCACACGGGCGACGCTGTGGGCCAAGCCGGGTTCCTTGAACTGTCTCGCCGAGAGGTTGACGCACAAGGCGGGGGGATCGGAGGGCCACCGCTCTTGCCACCCCTTGGCCTGGCGGCAAGCTTCTTCGAGCACTGCCTCGCCGATGGGGACGATCAGCCCCGTTT
>DASUPX010000055.1:0-7993 GCA_036280905.1 Rubrobacter sp.
GCCTATCGTTGCGCCCTGGCCGCGGACAACGCCCGCCTCTACAGGGACCGCAGCGAGATCGCCAGCATCCTTCAGAGGAGCCTTCTGCCGCCGCTGCTGCCCGAGATACCGGGCGTCGAGGTCGGCGCGGAGTACCTGCCCGTTGGCGAGGCCAACGAGGTGGGCGGGGATTTCTACGACCTGATAAACACGGTGGAAGATGGTTGGATCTGCGCCATCGGGGACGTGCGTGGGAAGGGCGCGGAGGCGGCCTCGGTTACGGCCCTGGCCCGCTACACCATACGGGCCGTTACCATGAAGGATGATAGGCCCTCAGAAGTGCTCGCCGGGCTGAACGAGGCGATGCTCCGCCAGCTAACCGGGGAGCGGTTCTGCACAGCCGCCTGCATCCGGCTCGAACCCGACGACGGTTCCCCCGGCGTCGGCATCGATGTCTCGCGCGCCGGCCATCCGGCGCCTCTGCTGTTGCACACGGACGCAACGGTGGAGGAGGTCGGTCCCCCTGGCAGGGTGCTCGGTGTGTTCGACGACGCCGAGCTGAGCGACGATTCGCTTCGCTTGATGTCGGGCGAGGCCCTCGTCTTCTACACCGACGGCGTTACGGAGGCACGCGCCCCTGACGGTGAGTTCTTCGGCGAAGAGCGGCTGTGCCGCCTGCTCCGCTCTTGCTCCGATCTCGATGCCGCGGCCATCGCCGCCCGGATCAAGAACGTCGTACTCGACTTTCAGGATGGCTACCCGCGCGATGACCTGGCCGTTCTCGTGCTGCGCGCCACGAGGTGACATTTAGCCTTCAGCTGTCAGCTCTTATCTATCAGCTTTTTGTCTCTAGCCGACGGTCCATCTTTTGCGAGGGCTGGCTTTTCGCCGACCGCTTGTTCCGGATAGCTCAGTCTTCCAGTCTTGCTGAGGGCTTACGTGTCTTGGAGCGGAGGGCGGCCAGCGTGACCAGGCCCGCTGCCGCGCAGGTTGCGGCGGCCAGCTGGATGGTCCAGATCACACCGGGAAGCTCGGCCTGGAGCAGCGTCCCTGCCACGATGGGGCTGAAGCCGCAGGCGACGCCGAAACAGGTTCCGAAGAGCGCGAGATAGGTGCCCCTCAGCCTGATGGGGGCGAGTTCGGCTGCGAGCGAGGCGCCAGCGACCTCGAGCACCATCTCCGCAAGCGTGAAGAAGAGTACGAAGGCAAGAACTATGCCCCAGAACGAGTCGGTCAGAAGCAGGGTCGCAGACGAGGCTGCGAAGAGGCCGGTCCCGGCTAGCAGGGCGACGACTCTCGAGCCCCGGTCTATCAGGTAGGACACAGGAAGCTGAAACAGTATGACCATCAGCCCGTTGGCCCCCAGAAAGAGCCCTATCTGCCCATCGGTCACCCCGACGAAGTTCTTGGCGTAGATCGGCAAAGCCTGCCAATCCTGCGTGAAGACGTAGTAGAGCAAGACCCCAACCCCGAGCAAGGCTACGAACGGCCAGTCCGAAAAAGCCGCGCGCAACCTGCCGGGGGACCCGGCCTCCTCCCTGACCTCGCAGGAATCGGGCCTCGACTCCCTTATACCAAAGGCCAGCGCGACGGCCACAGTCGCCGTAAGCAACGACGTTCCAACGAAGAGCCTGGGATAGATCTCCCCCGAGCCACCGGCCGCCGCAGAGGCCAGGCCGGCCACCATCGGGCCGAGGGCCCAGCCCACGTTTCCCCCGACCCTGACGAGCCCGAAGGCACGGGATCTCATTCCCTGCGGCGTCACGTCGGCGACCATCGCGTTGCGCGAGGCCTCGAACATGGACCAGCCCATCAGGCCGTGTCCTGCCGAGACGATCACGTACCCCGCGAAGCCGCCGACCAGCGAGAAGGCGAAGAAGCTCGCCGAACTGCCGGCCAGGGCGGCGAGCATCACCGGCTTGCGGCCGTAGCGGTCGGTCAGGGGACCGGCGGCCAGGCCGGAGAGGACGCTCGCCCCCGCGAACACGGCCAGGCCGACCCCGACCAGCGGGAGCGGTATGCCTAGCACGTTGTGGAAGTAGATGGAGCTGAAGGGAAAGTACAACCCGTGCCCGAACCGGAACGCAAGCATCGCGAAGAGCAACAACCAGACCCTGCGATCGAACCTCCTGAGCGTCTTGAGGGCGCGCGAAATCACCCGCCGATGATACCGGATGCCTGTGGCAGCGCTATGAGATACTGCACACGCCGCAAGGAAGCAGGGGAAGGAGAGATGCTTGACCCACGATGAGATCCTGCCGCGCTCGCTCGCCTCCCTCTCCCGGGAGATAGGGGAGGGACGCCTCTCGCCCGTTGAGGTCGTTCAGACGCTACTCGCCCGCATCGAGGATGACCAGACGAACGCCTTCATCACCGTTACAGCGGAGCATGCGCTCGGGGAGGCGTCGCTCGCCGAACGCGAGATAGCCGCGGGGCGCCGCAAGGGCCCGCTGCACGGCGTCCCACTCGCCCTGAAGGACCTGATCTCCACCAGAGACGTGCGCACCACCATGGCCTCGGACTTCTTCTCCGAACACGTTCCTGACCGAAGCGCGACCGTCGCCCGCAAACTGGAAGACGCTGGATACGTCCTGATCGGCAAGACCAACACGCACGAGTTCGCCTACGGACCGACGGGCGACCGCTCGTTTTTCGGGCCGACCAGAAACCCCCACGACACAGGCAGGATCACGGGCGGGTCGAGCGGTGGCTCGGGCGCCGCGGTGGCGACCGGCCTCTGCTACGGTGCCCTGGGCTCGGATACCGGGGGCTCTATCCGTATCCCGGCGGCCCTCTGCGGCGTGGTCGGCATGAAACCGACTTTCGGACGCGTGAGCAAGGCGGGCGTCTTTCCACTCGCCTGGAGCCTCGACCACGTTGGCCCCATGACCAGGACCGTGGAAGACAATGCCATGATGCTGAACGCGCTCGCCGGCCACGACCCGGAGGACCCGCATTCGGTAGACCTGGCGCCTGAGGACTTTACGCGGGACCTCGAACGCGGCGTGCGGGGAGGAGTGATAGGCCTTCCCGCAAGCTTCTACTTCGAGCACCTCGACGGTGAGGTGGCCAGACGGGTAGAAGAGGCGGTCGAACTATTCTCCTCTCTCGGCGCGGAGGTACGGGAGGTGGAGATCCCCCACCTCTGGGACACACTGCACGCCCAGAGGCTCATCCTCGCCGCGGAAGCGTACGCCGTCCACGAGGAGCGCCTCCAGACGGAACCCGAAAGTTTCGACGACCAGGGACTGGAACGTCTCCTGGACGGCGAGAACCTGAGGGCCTACAGGTACGCCAACGCGCGGCAGAGCGGGCTCCGCTCCGGGATGGAGTTCGCGGAAGTCTTGCGGGCGGTCGACGTGCTCCTCACGCCGACCGTACCGATCCCGGCGCCGGAGATCGGGCGGCGCGAGACCATGATCGACGGTTACGAGGAGGCGGTCTACTCGGCCCTCACGCGCCTCACCGGCCCGACGGACCTGAACGGACTGCCCAGCCTCTCGGTTCCCTGCGGCACCACGGCTACCGGCCTACCCGTGGGACTCCACCTCATCGGCCGGTCCTTCGATGAGGCCACCCTCTACCGCTTCGGCCACGCCCACGAACAGGCGGCAGGTCCGGATCGTTGACCGGCGCTCCTTCGGAATCTAGACTGGGTCCGCAAGGTGTAGACGAGATGTCGAGGAGGGGTGGGTGGCCGCCGGCATGGAGGAGCGAGAGGGGCTTGGGCGGCAGATCGAGCGCCGTTCCATCGACTACGTGCCAGAGGACGAGCGGCACGGCAAGGTGTGGCACCAGGGACCCTTCTGGTTCCTGGGCAACTTCCAGTTCTTTACGATAACGATCGGGTTTATCGGGCCTGGCCTTGGACTATCCCTGGGATGGACTATTCTGGCCGGCACCCTGGGCATCCTGTTCGGGACGCTGTTCATGGCGTTCCACGCCATCCAGGGCGCGCAACTCGGGCTGCCACAGATGGTCCAGTCGCGGGCGCAGCTCGGCTATCGCGGGGTGCTGCTCGCCCTGGTGGCGACGTTCTTTACCTTCGTGGCGTTCAACGTGGTCGACTCGGTGCTCATCTCGGCCGGGCTGAACGGCCTCTTCGGCTGGAACGGGACGGTCGTGATAGTGGCTATCGCCGCCGTCTCGGCGCTCTTCGCGATCTACGGCCACGATTACCTGCACACCCTGTTCAGGGTCCTCTTCTACGTCTCCTTGCCGCTGTACGTTATCCTTACGCTGGCCATCTTGCTGGGCGGCGCCGGCGGTGACGGGTCGAGCCCCGGCGGGTTCGTTCTCGTCGCGTTCATGGCGCAGTTCACGGCGAGCGCCTCGTACAACATCACCTACGCGCCATACGTCTCGGATTACTCGAGGTACCTGCCACGCCACACCAGGCCGGGCTACATCATCGCGGCCGTCTTCTTCGGGGCCTCTGGCTCGGCGGTCTGGCTCATCGCGCTCGGGGCCTGGCTGGCGACCAGGCTTGGCGCCACCGACGCGCTTGTCTCCCTGCGCGACGCCGGCGACGCCGTCTTCGGGGGGCTCGGGGTGGTGCTCGCGCTCTCCTCGGTGGCCGCGCTCGTGGCTACCATGGGTATCAACGCCTACGGCGCCATGCTCACGACCGTCACCGCCGTGGACGCCTTCAGGAAGGTGACCCCAACCAGGAGGCTGCGGGTCGTTACCATCACCGCGCTCGCCGTACTCTGGGTCGTGGTCTCCTTGAGCATCTCGGCAAGGGCCGTAGACGTGCTCTTCGCGGCCCTGATAATGATGCTCTACCTGCTCGCCCCATGGACCGCGATCAACCTCATAGACTACTTCTTCGTCAGGCATGGCCACTACGCGATAACCGACCTCTTCGTCCCCGACGGCCTCTACGGAACCTGGGCCTGGCGCGGCATAACCGCCTTCCTTCTCGGCTTCGCCGCGAGCATCCCCTTCTGGGTGCTACCCGGCATCTGGACGGCCCCGCTTGGCAACATCCTCCAGGGTATAGATGTGGCCTGGCTCGTCGGCCTCCTCGTCTCGGGAGCCGTCTACTACGCCCTCAGCCGCTCCCTCGACGTCGATGCCGAGATGGAGGAGGTGCGCGCCAGCGAGCAAGAGCTCGAGGGCGACCCCACCGGCGCCCCCTCCGTGTGATCCTCGGGACCGAGGGATTATATCCCTCGCGAACCCGTGGATGCGTCTTCCCCCAGATGCACGTCGGCGCCGCGGGGTATGACGAGCACGGGGACGGGTGAGCTGCGGATAATCTTGGTGGAGTTCGAGCCCAGAAACAGCCTCGCCACGGGTCCGAGGCGGCTAGATCCCACGATCAGCACCTCGCCCTCCTCCCACCCCAGGCTGTCCAGCGCGTGCTCCCAATCGCGACCACTCAGGACTACGGCCTCCACCTCGACGTCGCCAGGCACCTGGGCGAGCGCCTCCTCCTGCGCCTCAGCGGCCTGCGCGTGCCACTGCTCTTCGACGAGGCGTTCGGCGTCGTAGCCGACCTGCGACGGGTACATCTGGTGGTCGCGGACGACCAGGGTGGTCAGCCTCAAGGGCACGTCGTGGCGCCTGGCGAGCTGCACCGCGGCGTCGAATGCGGTTCTGGAGCGCGTGGACCCAGCGAAGGCGCAGGTGACACGGCGTAGCCTGGCGCCGGAAGACGGACGGTGGCCCCGCGGGGTGAGCACCACGGGTAGCGGCGCCGAGTGCAGAAGTTCGTTGGTGACGCTGCCGACGGTGAACCGGCCGATCGGGCCGTGCCTGGCGGAGCCCAGAACGATGAGCGACGCGTCCATCTCGGTGGCGGCGGAGATTAGTCCATCGGTAGCCGAGCGCGCTGGCCTGGTTACGAACTCTGCCTGCACAAGCTCCCCGAGGGTCTCGCGGGCCTCGGAGATCGTCTTTTCGGCGTGTTGCTTCAAGAACTCGGCGTATTCGGCGTCCACGCGGGCCAGGGAAGGATGCCCCCACACCTCGGGCAGTACCATGCACACGGTCAGGGTGACGTCTCCCGTACGTGCCAGCATCCGGCCCAGAGAGAGGGCGTCCTGCCCGCCCCGATCAGCGGTGAGGCCTACGAGGTATTTCATTGTGCCTGCTCCGTGTCGGCCAGCCGCGAGTGTCCCCTGCTGTACGTGAAGTAGATGACCGCCGCCACCCCGAGCCAGACCGCAAACAGCCCGAACGTCGAGTACGGCAGCTGGGAGATAATGTAAAGGGCGAAAGCTGCGCTTAGCACCGGCGTGACCGGGTAAAAGGGCACCCTGAACCCACGGGGAAGGTCAGGCTGGGTGCGCCGCAATATGATCACACCTATCGACACCACGGTGAAGGCGACCAGGGTCCCCATGCTGGTCAGGTCTATCAGCACGGTTAGAGGTACGAACCCGGCGAGTATCCCCACGAACGCAGCGACGATCAAGGTGTTTCGTACCGGGACTAGGGTAGTCTGGTTGAGCCTGTGGAAGATTTCTGGGAGCATGCCGTCGCGGCTCATGGCGAAAAGGATGCGTGTCTGGCCGTAGAGTGTCACGAGCGTCACGGAAAAGATGGATATGATAGCCCCCGCCGAGAGCACGGCCGGCGCCCAGTCCGACCCCGTTATGTTGCGCAGAATCACCGCGAGGCCCGCCGCCTGGCCCTCGAAGGCCTGGTAGCGCTGCGCGCCGACCGCAGCAATCGCCACGATGATGTAGACGGCGGTCACTATAATGGTCGCGAGAATGATTGCCAGGGGGAGCGTCCTGCGGGGATTGTGCACCTCCTCGCCGGCCGTCGAGACGGCGTCCAGGCCAATGAAGGTGAAGAAGATCGACGACGCGGCCACGCCGATGCCGGCGATACCCAGGGGCGCGAAAGGCGTGAAATTGCTACCGTCGAAGGCCGTAAACGCGATGATGGCGAAGAAGATCAAGACCGCAATCTTGATGAGCACCATGATGGTGTTCGCCGTCGCGGACTCCCGCGTGCCCCGGATCAGCAAGAGGCAGCACAGCGTCACGAGCACGATGGCGGGAAGATTGAATATACCTCCCTCTCCCGGCGCCGCGATAATGGTCTCAGGCAACCGGAAACCGAACGCGCTAGCGAACAGCTCGTTGAGATACTGCGCCCACCCGACGGCCACGGCCGCCGATGACACCCCATACTCCAGCAGCAAACACGCCGCCACACCGAAAGCCGTGATCTCGCCCAGCGTGGCGTAGGTATACGAGTAAGACGACCCGGAGACGGGGATGGTCGAGGCGAGCTCCGCATAGCATACGGCCGTCAGGGCGGCCGTGATGCCGGCCAGCACGAACGAAAAGATGACCGCCGGCCCCGCCTCTGGCACCGCCTCGGTCAAGACGATGAAGATGCCGGTGCCTATGGTGGCCCCGACACCGAACATCGTCAACTGGAATAGACCTATGGAGCGCTCGAGCTCCCCACCCTCCGCGTCTGGCCCCGTCTCCGTGACGAAGGCCTCGACCGGCTTCCTCCTGAACAGTCTCCGCCAGCCGGCGTTGCCCGTGCTCACGGACCCCACCTAACAATGAGAACCGGCCGACCTTGTGACCTCTTCATGGTGGACCTCCTTGTGGTGGACCTCCCTGACCAATGACTCATACCGTACTATTTGTGTACAGGATAATGTCTCTTGTGACTGGGTCAAGACACAATTCACACATAAGCTCGCCGAGGTGTCCCGGTGCCCGCATTCCGCACACGCCAGACGGAGTATGAACCCCACGCAGGGCACCCCGATCGGTGAGGCCAAGATGCCAACCAGAGAGGGCCTAAAGCCGCATCGTGCTACCACGTTGACACAAAGGTGTCTCGTCCTTATTATTAAATAGCCGTTCAAAGGAGGAACGCATGGAGACCGCGAGGGATTGGACCGGGGAGGATCTTCGGAGGCTCGACGAGATCGTCATCGAGGGTGAACGCCGGTTCAAGGAGCGTCAGCCGCGGTCTCGGGCAATGATCGGGGAGGCCACGGGGGTTCTCGCGGGCGGTGCCACCTCTAGCTGGC
>DASUPX010000056.1:0-2818 GCA_036280905.1 Rubrobacter sp.
TCCGAGACGCCGGGCGAGGTCCGCTGGACCGGTCCGAAGCTGGGCCAGCACAACGAAGAGGTCTACGAGAAGGTGCTCGGGATGGACGAAGAGGACCTCACGGCCCTGCGGGAGCGGGGCATCATCTGATGCGCATCGAGATAGTCGATGTGGGGCCCCGTGACGGCCTCCAGAACGAGGACGAGACGCTCGCACCCGAGGTCAGGGCCGAACTGTGCGACAGGCTAGCCGCGACCGGAATCTCGCGCGTCGAGGCTGCCAGCTTCGTCAACCCCAGACGCGTCCCACAGATGGCCGGCGCCGAAGAGGTCATGGCCGCCATCGACCGTTTCCCGAGCACGACCTACGCCGGCCTCGTGCTCAACGAGAGGGGTTACGAGCGGGCCGTTGGTGCCGGGGTGGACGAGGTGCGCTACGCCTTTCCCGTAAGCGAGACCTTCGCAAAACGAAACCAGAACACCACCGTGGAAGACGCAACGGCGCTCGCCGCTCGGCTCGTGGAGCGTGCGCGTCTCGACGGTGTCCGCGTCTCCATAACCCTCTCCGCCGCCTTCGGAGACCCTTTCGAGGGGAAGGTTGACCCGGGCCACGTGCTAGACGTGGCCGGCCAGATCGCGGCTTCCGTCCCGGACGAGATAGTACTGGCCGACACCATAGGGGTCGGCGTGCCAAGCCAGGTACGCAATCTCGTCGAGGGCGTCGCCAGGCATGGCCTCATGGTAGGTTGCCACTTCCACGACACCCGCAACACCGGCATAGCCAACGCCGTCGCCGCCGTCGAGCGCGGCGCCAGGGTTCTGGACGCCTCCGTGGGCGGCACCGGCGGCTGCCCCTTCGCCCCACGCGCCACCGGGAACATAGCCACGGAAGACCTCGTGTACCTGCTCCACAACATGGGCTATGAGACGGGAATCGACCTGGATGCCCTGATAGATGTGGCCTCGTGGCTAGAGCGCCAACTCGACAAAGAGCTACCGGGCCAGCTCTACAAGGCGGGAAATTTCGGATGAGCTATCAGCTATTAGCAATCAGCAATCAGCCAGAGATCAAGGATATCGCATCTTTGCGGCAACGAACGTTTCTCAACCAACGCTGGCTTACGAGCAACGGCTTCGCGAACTCCAGAGCTGACGGCTAATAGCTGATTGCTTCCGACCGAAGGGAGAACAATGTACAACGTGGCGGTAGATGTCGGCGGCACCTTCACCGACGTGCTCGTCTTCGACGAGGAGACTGGTGGGCTAACCGAGGGCAAGGTGCTCTCGACGCCGGAGGACCCCTCGAAAGGAGTAGTCGAAGGGATCGAGGCCGTGTGCGAGAAGGTTGGGATCTCGTTCCCCGATCTGCACCTGTTCTTCCACGGCACGACCGTGGTGACGAACATGATCCTGACCAACACGGGCTCGCGCGTCGGCCTACTGACCACGAAGGGGCACGAGCAGATCCTGCACCTGGCCCGCGCCTGGACCCCCGGGCCGCTCTACGGCTGGATGGCCCTCGAGAAGCCGGACCCACCCGCCGACCCGACCGACACCGTGGGTATCTCCGAGCGCATCACAGCCTCAGGCGAAGTACTGGAAGAGCTGGACGAAGACGAGGTGCGCGGGGCTGTGAACAGGCTGGTCGAGCGGGGCGTGGAGTCGCTCGCCATCGGTTTTCTGAACTCCTACGTCAACCCCGCGCACGAGCGGAGGGCCAGGGACATCGTGCGCGAGGCCCATCCCGACCTCTCTGTCTCCATCTCCGCCGACATCGGGCAGGAGTACGGTGAGTACGAGCGGACGCTCACCACGGTCGTTAACACCGCGGTGCAGCCTGGCACCAGCCGCTACATGAGGAACTTCGAGGGTTCCATAGGGGAGAAGAGGTTCGGGGGGGCGCTCTCCATCGTGCGCTCCGACGGCGGGGCCATGAGCACGGAGGCCGTGGCGGACAGCCCGATTCAGATCGCCCTCTCGGGGCCATCCGGCGGCGTTACCGGCTCCGCTTACCTGGCGCGCCGGATAGATGTCCCCGACATACTGACCTTCGATATGGGGGGCACCTCGACGGACGTATCGCTGTGCCGAGACGGCGAGACGCCGGTCAGGCGCGACATCCAGCTCGGCTACTTCCAGTTCAAGTCACCGGCCGTCGACGTGCACAGCGTTGGCGCCGGCGGTGGCTCTATAGCCTTCCTTTCCGCGAGCGGTGCCCTGCAGGTGGGGCCGGCGAGCGCCGGTGCTGACCCGGGACCAGCCGCCTACGGCCGCGGCGGTGAGAAGCCGACGGTAACCGACGCCAACGTAGTATTGCACCGCATCCCGCCAGGCGTCGCCCTCGGCGGCACGCTCCAGATGGATGAGGAGGCCGCGCGGGTGGCCGTCGGGACCATCGCCGAGCAACTAGGAATGGGCGTCGAGGAGGCCGCCGAGGCCATACTGGAGATCGTCAACGAGAACATGCACGCTGCGCTCCGGGTCGTCAGCGTCGAGCGCGGGCACGATCCAAGGAACTTCGGGCTCGTCGCCTTCGGCGGGGCCGGTCCCATGCACGCCAACGCCCTCGGGCGGCTCATCCGTTCACGCTCTGTCATCGTGCCGCCGACCCCCGGGGTGATGAGCGCTTTTGGTTTCCTCACCTCCGACATCCAGAACGAGTTCCCGGAGACCTACCTGCGCGTCGCCGAGGAGACCCCGGCCTCAGAGCTCAAGGAGACCGTGGAGCGGTTGATCGCCCAGGCCGACGGGTGGCTCGAAGGCGAGGGCGTGCCGGAGACGGACAAGCGGTTCGACCTGTACGCCGACTGCCGATACTACCTGCAGAACATTCAGATCCC
>DASUPX010000057.1:0-6801 GCA_036280905.1 Rubrobacter sp.
GACGCCGAGGTCGTCGACGACGAGGAAGACACCGAGGAGCGCAGGTAACGAGAGCAACGGCCGGACGGCCGGGAGGGGCCTTTCCCTCCCCGGTCGTCCGTGCGACAGCGTCAAGCGGTAGCCACAGGAGGACTAGCGAGCTTTGAGCAGCGAGGAGAACAAACGGGACCCCCAACCCGGAAACGACGCCGCACCCGAAGGGGAGGCGGCTGAGGAGATCAGGGCATCCGAAGGCGAAGCCAACATCCCCCAGCCGGAGGCTGAGAACGAGGAATCGCCGGAGGTGGTCGACGAGGAAAATATCGTCGTCGACGCCGATGAGGTTGCCAGGCTGACGGAGGAGCTGGAGGCCACACGCCTGGAGCGTGACCAGTACCTGGATTCCCTGCGTCGTCTCAAGGCGGAGTTCGAGAACTCGCGCAAGCGCCAGGAGCGGGAGCGCTCCCGCATCCTGTCCATGGCCTCGGAGCGTCTGGTGCAGGAGCTACTCCCCGTCCTGGACAATCTGGACCGCGCCCTCGAGGCGGGGGGAGATATTCGCGAGGGCGTGCAGGCCACCCGCGAGCAGCTCGCAGAGGTTCTTGCTGAGGAAGGGCTCCTACCCGTGGTCTCGGATGGCGAGCCTTTCGACCCGAACATCCATGATGCGGTTATGGGACAGCCCTCAGAAGAACACGAAGACGGCACCATCATCCAGACCTTCCAGCGGGGCTACCTCTTGAACGGGAAGCCGATCAGGCCCGCGAAAGTCGTGGTTGCGAAGCAGGTTTAGGGTATGGAGAAGTTGGATCTCTACAAGATTCTAGAGGTTTCCAGGGAGGCTTCCCAGGATGAGATCCGACGCTCCTATCGGAGGCTGGCGCGCAAGTACCATCCCGACGCCAACCCCGGCGACAAGAAGGCCGAGGACCGCTTCAAGGAGATCCAACACGCCTACGAAATCCTCTCCAAACCCGAAAAGAGAAGGGAATACGACGAGGGCCCCCGTACGTTCTTCGGCTCGGGGGAAACGGCGCGGCCGGGCAACGCGAACTTCGGAGAGTTCTCCGACCTGCTAGGTGGTTTCGGTAACCTTGGGGATATATTCGGGCGTACTACCACTACCCAGCGACCCCAGGCCAAGGGCGAGAACATAACCATAAACGTCAGGTTGAGTTTCAAGGATGCGTTGAGCGGCGTGACTACACGGGTGGGTGTGCCGGTGGAAGAGGCTTGTGGCGAGTGCGGTGGCACGGGTGCCGCACCCGGCACCTCGCCCCGGACGTGTCCGGAGTGTGGCGGCAGGGGGGTGCAGAGCCGTGACCAGGGGTTTTTTGCGCTCTCGACGCCCTGTTCCGGGTGTGGGGGAGATGGCACGATCATCGAGAAGCCGTGCGCCGGGTGTGGGGGGAGCGGCCGAGTACGCAGGAGCAAGCAGGTCAAGGTAAGGATACCGGCTGGGGCGAGGGACAAGATGAAGGTCAGGATCCCTGGCAGGGGCCACGCCGGCAGGGACGGTGGGCCGCCGGGGGACCTCTACGTCAGGACGCTGGTGGAGGAGCATCCGGTGTTCAAGCGCAAAGCGGACGACTTTGTCGTCGGGGTTCCCGTCAGCTTCGTCGAGGCGGCGCTCGGGGCTGAGATACAGGTCCCGAGGCCGGGTGGGGGGACCGTGAGGCTCAAGCTGCCCGCCGGTACGCAGGACGGCAAGCAATTCAAGGTGAGGGGTGCGGGGGCGCCGAGGGCCAAGACGAACGGTGGGGAGAAAGGGGATCTCATCGTGCGGGTGAACGTGGTGGTACCCAAGAAGGTCAAACGGCGGGAACGGGAGATCCTGGAAGCCTTCGCCGAAGAGCGGGACGAGGATGTAAGGGAGGACCTCTTCAAGGAGGTGGGGTCGTCGTGAGCATCAGAAGGCGTCCGGTGTACATGATCGGGGTAGCGTCCGAGTTGATCGGGGTTCACCCGCAGACGTTGAGGATGTACGAGCAGAAGGGCCTGCTACGCCCGCGCAAGAGCATAAAGAACACCAGGCTCTACTCCCAGGAAGACGTTGAACTGGGACGCTACATTCAGATGCTGACGCAGGAACTGGGCATGAACCTGGCCGGCGTGAGCAAGGTTCTCGACCTGGAGCGCCAGGTGGCCACTCTGGAGAAGGAGAACCGTGCCTTGCGTGAAGAGCTGGAGCGCAAGGAGCTGGAACATCACAGGCTCGTCGCCGAAGTCCACCAGAGCTACAAGAGGGAGCTGGTCTTGATGCCACGAAGCGAGTTAGCGCGCAGCGCGAGAAAGGGTCGCAAGTGACGGAGCCGATGCACTGTTACAGGCACCCGAAGCGGGAGACACGAGTCTCCTGTGCCACGTGTGGACGTCCCATCTGCACGGAGTGCATGGTGGCAACCGATGTGGGGATCAAGTGCCCCGACGACGCCAGACTGCCTCGCGGCGCACGGGCCGGCGTGATGAAGACGAACCAGCTCCTCAGGAGCGTCCTCGCCGGCCTCGCGGTCGCCGTCGCCGGCGTACCGGTGGTCTGGGTGCTCTTCCAACTCCCGTTCACCCTGTTGCTCTCCGTGGCTGCCGGTTACGGGGCGGGGACCCTGATCAACCGCGCCGGAGGTCGTAATGGTGGACCGATCGCCATCGCCATCTCCGTGTTCGCCACGCTCTTTCCCTTCCTGGTGCTGATGGCTCCGAACCTGCTCGCCGGTAGCATCAACCCTTACCAGCTGATCGCCCCCCTCGTCGCCGCCATCGCCGCCGGCGTGGCGAACCGACGGATATAGAGAGCCCTGGCCCTGCGTTCCTGACTCCCTGCCGGTGGCTCGTGGCACCCCCGTAAGAGGGCTACTCGTAATCCCGGGTGTAGGGTATGGGACCAGGCAACGTTGCGGCAGGGGGAGCCCCGATCTCTCTCCCTGCCTCTCGTGCCGGTTGAGCGTGTCACGTCTCTGAAACTTGCCTGTGGATAAGTCCTGAAACCGCACTAATAAAGCGAAAAACCGGGAAGCCTGGTGTATGCAAAATAACGTTGCCAACCCCTCTCAGCTTTACACTTGACCTTGAGATTATATTAGACCTGAAGTTAAGGTAAAGCATCGAAAAATACTTTCAGAAAGGCTGGCGTAGCCTGAGAGAGCGTGCTAGGGTTGGGCTCATGAGAGAAGACATGCAGTACATAAGCGGGGTATTGGACGAGCTGGAGGCCATAGTTCAGGATGCATCCGGCGTACCGATGAGCAAGGGGAGGGCCGTGGTAGACCGGTCTGACCTGCTTGTGATGCTGGACGAGCTAAGGGGTTCTCTGCCCCCCGAGCTGTCGGAGGCTGAGGCGCTCCGGCGGGAGCGTGGGGCCACGATCGCTGCTGCCGAGGAGGAGGCGCAGAGGATAGTCGAGGAAGCCCACCACCGCGCCAACGCCATGGTCCCCGAGACGGAGATCGTAAGCCGCGCGGAGCGTAGGGCGGGGGAGATTATAGACGGGGCTGATCGCTACGCCGAAGAGGTGTCTGGCGGCTCCGAAGTGTACAGGGATCGGGTGATGGAGCAACTGGAGAACTGGTTCCAGGACTCGCTCATCTCCGTAGAAGAGTCCCGCCAGGAGCTGGGCGGTGTACCGGTGCGCAGGTCCACGCGCGAGCCCGAGATCGTCGAGGAGAAGCCCGAAGACCGCGGCTGGCACGCCAGCTCCGCGTAGCACGCTCCGGCTTCGCCTACGCTCGTCAGCAACGCTTCGAGCCTTAAGGCTCTCGATTTCGGCTGGTCGTCCCGATTCGCATCGGTGGCTCCGACAACCCACGTTTCCCGGTCATCGAATCTTCAAAGCGGCGTCTGGCTGGCCGCAACGGGATCTGGCTGAAAGCGAGCCCGGCGAAGCCGGGCGAAGCGAGCTGACAAGCGAGGGCGTTAGCCCGAGCGTGCTGACAACCGGAGGCCCGTAGGGGCGTAGTGTGCTGACAAGCGTAGGCGGAGCGTGCTCTACGCCTCTTCGCGTGGAGACATTGTCTCGCTCAGGGCCTCGAGTCGGGTGTTGAGGCTGTCCAGGGAAGTGTTGAGGTCTCTTGCGCGGGTAGGGTTGTTCGCGTCTATGGAGAGCCTGACGACCTTGGCCCTGAGGTTGACAAGCTCCTCTGAGGTGCCGGAGATCTCGGCGTCTGCAGCTATTATTTGCTCTTCCAGGTGGTGCAGGTTCTCCTGCCTGGTAGAGTCCGCTGTCGCTCCGGGGTCCTGACGTAGCTCGCCGGCCACTTCGTTTGCCTTCTCTCTTGCCTCTGCTACATCGACCAACCGATCCGCGGCCGCGTGCAACCTGGGTACGGCGTCGTCGAGGACGGCCCTGGTCACGTCGTCGGAGGCCTCGATGGCGGCGACCACCTTGCGGTACACCTGTAGGGTCTCCTCCACCTTCCGGCGGGTCTCCCCGCGGGGAAGCCAACGCGCCCGACGCTCTGGCGAGACCTCGATGTCCCGTGTGGTGGGGGGTAGCGCCGCGCTTCTGCCTCCGCCGAGCACCTTGCGCTGGAAGATGGGGTCTCTCGCTGACAGGAAGACCAGGGAAGCGTACGTGACGAACGTCAGGGGCAGCAACCACCAGACCGCCGTGATTACGGACATGACCACCCCGATCACAAGGACCATGACGTTGATCGGCCGTAGGGCCGCGGACCGCAGCATCGTGTTTCGCTGCTGCGGCGAGGGAGACGTGGAGTCCTTCTCTGCGGGCGGCCCCGACCGCTGACCGTGGGGATCAGCCATCATCGCTCTCTGCAGGGATGAGCCGCACCGTTCCCCCGACCCTCAAACCGAGCGCCTGGCCCGCGTTGCCCTTGTTTATGGCGAGGCTCAAGCGCCAGTGGGA
Organism: Rubrobacter sp.; assembly: GCA_036280905.1. Lineage (GTDB taxonomy): Bacteria > Actinomycetota > Rubrobacteria > Rubrobacterales > Rubrobacteraceae > Rubrobacter_D. The sequence continues at coordinate 4,841 of DASUPX010000057.1, forward strand.
ATCAGGCACGAGCACCAGTTCTCCCGCCCTCGCTGACCCGAAGGTCTCTACATACCGGACGGACATGCCGCCGTCTCCGGCATCTACCTTCAGGGCGTCGCCGTACTCCAGCCCCGCCTGCTCCGTGGTGGCCGAAAGCCTCGCGTTGCCGAAATGGTCCAGGGAGAGGATGCGGGTAGTCATCCCGCCGCCCCGCTCGGACGGGAAGCTTCCCGTCTCTAGACGGACTAGCGAAGCGGGGTCCACCGACTCTCCAAACTCCTGAAGGCCCACCCCGGCCACGAGATGGGCCGCCACCGGGGCGAAGATGTCGCGGCCGTGAAACGTGTTGGAGATGGGACGCAGGTGGAAGCGCTCCTCCGTAAGGGTGACCACCTCGGAGATGCCGCCCAGGGACTCCGCCGCGGCGATGAGCAACCCGTTGTCGGGCCCAACCATCATCGCCCCACCCCCGGTAGACAGCGCGATCCCCCGCCGCTCCGTACCGACGCCAGGATCCACCACCGCCAGGTACACCGCGTCTGCCGGCATGTATCTGGTGGCGTGCTCCAGCAACTCAGCCCCCGTCTCGACCCCGAAATCTGGCACCGCGTGTGTCAGATCTACCACGGATACGCCGGGCGCAATCCTGTGTATCACGCCCTTGCACGTGCCCACGAAGTCGTCGGCGAGACCGAAGTCGGATAGAAAGCAAACCGGCCTCATGCCGGTAGTATAAAACGCGCCAACGCCTTCTGCGCCCAGCTTCTCGACCAGGCCCATCTCGCCAGACTCCCCAAACCCCAAGGAGTACATCTCAACCTTAAACTCACCTGACCTTGAACTGACGGTCGATGTAGCTTTCCGTGCAGATTGAGTTTTTGGTAGAGACTCAACATATTGTGCAGCTTTATTACGTACTACATCATGTCGTATCTGGAGGAGCAATGAACGTCTTTTGCCGCATAGGTATAAGGATTGTGGTGGGTTGCGAGGTGTTGGATGGGATGCTAGGTTTTTGATCGGGCGGTCTCGTGTCACCCGGGGCTCGGTTTAAAGCTTGGGTCAAGGCACTGGGATCGCAACGGACTTCATCGTCGGGGAGGGGTGATGAGGTCCTTTCAGCGGCTCCTTATGGGGAGGGGCCGACCGGGGCATCCTGGCGGCACTGCCGGGATGCCCCTATTTTTCGGCTGACCGCGTCACAGAGCAGATCGGCTCAAGTGAACAACTCCGATGCCGTGCTGGTGTAGGCGGTAAGCCAGTGAAGGTCTTCCTCCGTGAAAGGTTCTGTGGAGTTACGGGTAGCGTAGACGACGCCGACGGTGCGTTCTTCGTCGAAGATGGGAACCGCCAGGGAGTTAGAGTGGCGGGCATTGGTGCGGGCCTGGGGGAGGCGCCTCGGCCCGGTCACGGTCAGGGTGGGGTGGGAGGTCTTGATCACGAGGTCTATCACACCCCTGTCGGTAACGGTCAGTTCCTGATGGTCGTAGGTACCGAGGGGCGTAAGGCCGGAGACCGGTATCAGGGCGACCCTGTCTGCCCTCAGCTCGCGTCTTATCCCTTCCGTGATCTGCCCTCTCGGGGCGTCTGGGTTCAGGCTCTTCTGTTCGGAGGGGCGGAACACGAGCCGTGAAGAGAGGATGAAGTTCACGCTCGTACCAGCGATTATGCCGAGCAGGTTGAAGATAGCGTAGTAGGGAAACGCATCCGAGACGTACTTGATCAGCGGATACCAGACTGCGAAGTTGGCACCGATGCCCATGACCGCCACGGGGTAGGCGAGCACGCCGCGCAGGAAGAAGTGGATCCTGCTCGAGTGCCTTACGTCGCGCCAGGTGAACGCGTTGTTGAGCAGGAAATTGCTCAATATGGAGAGCCCGACGGCGAACATCCAGGCAATAACCTTGTGCGCGTCGAAGACCTCGGCGAGCACGATGAGGGTAACCATGTTGACGAGCACGCCCGAGGCCCCGACGAGG
>DASUPX010000058.1:0-2257 GCA_036280905.1 Rubrobacter sp.
GCTAAAAGCTACTATGCGGTTGCTTGCATAGGGCCCCGGGCGGTGTGCAACCGGCGGTAGGGAACGGAGGTTAGGTTCAGGTGGAATCGGCAGAGGTGGAGCGGTCGGTGGCCGGGAGCTCGTCGCCCGGGTTGGTTTGGATCTACTGCTCCTACCCGGTAGTGGCGGCCGGCTTGAGCGACGCGTTCGAGAACAGGTTCAGGGTGCATATCGGAAGGTCGGCCCCCGAGCACGACGACGTTCCTGCCTGTGCCATCCTGGACACGGGCGGGTCCGAGACCCTCGCGGAGGGCATCAAACGCATCCGGGGGGTCAGCCCGGACATCCCCATATTGGTCTTCGGTCTGCGCGTGGATCTGTCGCTCGCCCGTGCTGCCCTGCGGCACGGGGCCAGGGGCTTCATCCACGCTGGCATGGATCTGGACCAGGTAGCCCGCGCCACGGAGGTGGCCGCGAGGGGCGAGCTAGTCGTTCCAAGAACCATCCTCGAGCAGCTCGTAACCAGCGAAGACCCCGCCGACCTCGACGCGCTGACCACCCGCCAGCGCGAGATACTAGAGCTCGTCGCCAAAGGTTACAGCAACGCCCGGATAGCCCAGGACCTCTTCCTCTCCGAATCAACCGTCAAACAACACCTGCGCGCCACCTACAAGATCCTCGGCGTCAGTGACCGTAAAGAGGCCGCAAAACTCATCAACGGGCTGTAGGCAAGCCGCTTTGCGGCTTGCCAGCACGCTTCGTCCGGCTTCGCCTGGCTCGCTTTCAGCTAGATCCCGTTGCGGCCTGCACCCTTCTCCCGGGATGTATCGATGCCTGGAGAAGGTGGGTGGCCTAAGGTGTAGTCACGGAGAGAGACGACCGGCCGAAAGCGAGGTGAAGCCGAAGCGTTGCCGACAAGCGAGGGCGTTAGCCCGAGCGTGCTGACAAGCCGGTGTAGCGGAGCGGAGCCGGCGTGCTGACTAGCGGAGGCCCGTAGGGCCGCAGCGTGCTGCGAGGGCGCAAGCCCGAGCCGGAGCGTGCTACTATACGTGCCCCCGATCGAGTGAGGGTAGAGATGGCTCGCCAGGTACGGAAGGCAGGAAGATAGTGGTCAGCAAGATGGAAAGCCTGCGCTGGCTGGAGAGTTTGAAGAGATCCCAGCGGCTGACCGCCCGGGAAGAGGGTCGCAAAGAGGAGATCCTGGGCATATTCTACGAGCTCTACGATATCTCCTTGCGCTACGAGGACCCTCCCGTCTTCCCGCCCTGGCGTCCTTCCTGGTGAGCGGCAGGCTACCGGGTTCGGCGCGCCGGGTCCGCCCCACGTAATCGTTCCCGTGAGACAGAGCCTGGATGGTAGGGTGGCTATCGTTACCGGTGCTTCTAGCGGTATCGGCGAGGCGACGGCCAGGGAACTCGCGTCGCGCGGGGCCTCGGTCGTGCTCGCCTCGAGGGCCGTGGAGAGTCTCGAGGGCCTGCGACGGGAGATCTCCGCATCTGGCGGCGTGGCGCTCGTCGTGGAGACCGACGTCTCAGACAGGGGCTCCGTCGAGGCTATGGTGAGGCGGGCCGTGGGGGAGTTCGGGTCGCTTGACGTGCTGGTGAACAATGCCGGGCTCGGGCTGTCTGGCAGGGTCTCCGAGGTCAGGGCCGAAGATTTGAGGCACGTGTTCGCGGTCAACGTCCTTGGCCCGCTGAACTGCATCCAGGCCGCCCTGCCCCACATGGGGGATGGCGGGCGCATCATCAACGTCTCCTCCGTGGTTGGAAAGCGCGCCATTCCGAAGGTCGGCGCCTACTGCGCGACCAAATCCGCCCTGGACGCGCTCTCCGACGCCCTCAGGGTGGAGATGGGCGGGAGGATCACCGTCACCAGCGTCTTTCCTGGCACGACCCGCACCAACTTTCGGGAGAATTCACGGCGCACGAAGAGCGAGAAGCGCGGCTGGCGCCCGAAGGGCGTAACGCCGGACAGGGTCGCGGTGAGGATAGCCAACGCCGCCGAGAAGGGCTCCCGCGACGTGTACGTGACGCTCCCGGACCGGCTCTTCGTCGCCGGCGTCACGCTCTTTCCCGGCCTCGCCGACCGCATGCTGCGTTCGTGGGCGAAGGACTAGGCGGGTGGGTTTCGAGGAGAGCGCCCTCGAGCGCCTGCGTCGCTACCGTGGCGAGGCCGACCGCTCTATCGGGGCCGCTCACGAGGCTGAGGCGATGGCCCGCCGGTTCGCCGACCGCCTCTTTGCCGGGCTGGAGTACACGGCGGTGCTCGGCAGGCAGGC